>JASMAO010000190.1 GCA_030754315.1 SAR202 cluster bacterium | reverse complement strand
CTGGGAACAGCACGAAACGCTACTTAATAAGAGGAGTCAGCCACCCGGACAGTGCTGCCGAATCGTGCCTCCAGTTTAGGAATTGTACTAGGGGAGATTTAGAAGGTCACTTTAAGGGTTAAATTGTCTTCATTTGTACTCAACACAATGGCTAATCTTCACTAACAGTCTTAGCCCTTATGCATACATCCTCAAGGGTTTGTGACCATTTCGTGACCATAATTTATAGTGGCACCAAGAGTTTAAGATGGCGACCCCGGCCAGACTCTAACTGGCGAGCTCAGCCTTAACAGGGCCGTCTGTTAACAGCCGACACCACATAACATTTCTAATGCGTGAGTTATTAACTAGTCCAAGACCTCATATAGCTCTCATGTGGTTAGCTGTTTTAAGCCATTGGGAGTGGTTATAGTATGTAAAAGTAACCGGGAAAATCTGGAAGTATATGGTGCTTGTAGGACGCCGATTGAATTTCAGGCTCGTATATATTCCTGAAATCTGTGGGAGTATGAATCGGATGAAAGCTAATAAATAATGGGAAACAAAGATCAGTATGATGTCATTGTAATTGGTGGTGGTGTGGTTGGGACTGCTATAACACGTCAACTTACACGATATGATCTCAACGTGGCCCTAATAGAGAAAAATAGCGATGTGTCGAGAGGTACTAGCGGAAAAAACAGCGGTGTTGTGCACACTGGTTTCAATGTACCGACGGGCTCTGTAAAAGCCGAATTAAACGTTGCCGGAGCGAAGCATTTCGAATCACTTTGTGAAGAACTTGGTGTTCCTTTTAAAAGGGTAGGTAAGTTGGTTGTTGCTCTAACAAAGGAAGAGATACCCGATTTACGAAAATTGAAGGAAATTGGAGATGCCAACGGCGTCCCTGAACTGGCAATTATTGGGGAGGATGAGGTCAACCTTAGGGAACCAAATGTCAGAGGGATCGCTGCTCTGCACGCACCCACTGCCGCCATTACATGCCCGTACACCTTGACAATAGCCTTGGCGGAGTCCGCGGCATTGAATGGGGCTGATATTTTGCTGAATAAAGAGGTGAAGAAAATTTCAGGGGTAATGGGCGGTTTCCAAATCGGTATGGGCGGGGATTCTATTCAAAGCAAGCTGATTATTAATTCAGCAGGTCTTTACTCTGACCAAGTCGCAAGACTTGCGGGTGTTCGTAGGTACAAAGTGTGGCCTTGCAGAGGCGAATATGTAATTATCGACAATGCGAAAAGCAATTTATTAACTAGCATGGTTTATCCTGTACCTCCGAAAGGAGGATCGGGGTTGGGGGTGCACATAACGCCCACGATCGATGGCAACATTCTTCTTGGGCCGAGCGCCGAGTACGTAAAGCACAAGAGAAGTGATGGGACAAGTGGAGCGACCGTGACTAAACTACTGCGAGAGGCCCAGGAATTGCTGCCAGCCCTTGACCCCCGCGATGTGATAACTTCTTATGCAGGGATTCGGCCAAAAACCGTAAGCTCCTCAGTTGGTGGTTTTGGCGATTTTATTATAGAGGAAGCCTTGGAGGTTCCCGGGATGATGAATCTTGTCGGTATTGAATCACCCGGATTGACAGCAGCACCAGCAATTGCAGAAAAGGTTAGCCTATGGGTTGAGGAAAAACTAGGCCTTCAGGCTAGGTCGAGTTTTGTTTCAGAAAAAAAGAGATCCCTCCCGTTTCGAGAGCGATCTTTTGATTGCCGGCAGGATTTGATCAATGAAGACGCCAGCTACGGTCAGATAGTATGCCGGTGCGAGATGGTTACAAGGAAGGAAATAGTTGAGGCGATTCAGAACCCGTTAGGGGTTCAAACCCTAAGCGGGATAAAGTACCGGTCTCGGGCCATGATGGGGAGATGCCAAGGAGGATTTTGTTCCACCCGTATAGTGGAAATAATGACGGGTGAATTCAAGGTTCCTTCAAGGAAAATCACTCTCAAGGGACGAGGGTCAGAGCTATTTATAGGATCGACCAAAGAGGCAAGGCAACATGAGGACTGAGCAAGTAGATGTCGCTGTTGTAGGTGGGGGGCCGGCGGGTTTAGCAGCTGCATTGTCCGCCAAGGAATCTGGCGCAGAACACGTTCTCCTTATAGAAAGAGGGGAGAGAATGGGTGGCATTCTTAATCAATGTATTCATGATGGTTTTGGCACTAAACTAATGGGAGAAGCCTTCACAGGCCCTGAATACGCTCAAATTTTTATCAACAGGCTCACCAACACCGGAGTAAATGTCAAACTTGACACGATGGTCATGGACATTTCATCAGATCGTGAGTTAGTCATTTGTTCCAGTGATGGGCTAATTCGAGTCAAGGCAGGCGCCATTGTTCTTTGCACTGGCTGTAGAGAACGCACACGGGGAGCAATCAGGATTCCTGGAACACGACCCGCCGGTGTGTTTACTGCCGGTGTGGTGCAAGAATACATGAATATCAGAAACTTATCCGTCGGTCGTAAAGTAGTTATACTCGGATCGGGCGATATCGGTCTTATCATGGCTCGTCGCTTGACTCTCGAAGGTGTGGAGGTCGAGTGTGTTGCAGAGATCCTTCCCTACCCCAGTGGATTAGCCAGAAATATAGTCCAATGTTTAGAAGATTTCGAAATTCCACTCTATTTAAGTACCACGGTTGTGGATATACATGGAATAGATCGGGTCGAAGGGATTACCCTCGCCAAAATTGGTCCTCGTGGAGGGATAGTCCGCGGAACCAAAAGGTTTGTGAAGTGCGATACATTACTGTTATCGGTCGGGCTTATTCCAGAAAATGAATTAGCAAAAAAAGCAGGAATAAAACTCAGCCCCGTTACGGCGGGCCCTATCGTAGATGATCATTTCCAAACATCGATACCTGGTATTTTTTGCGGTGGGAATGCTCTACAAGTGCATGATCTTGTAGATTATGCATCAATGGAATCAGAGAAAGCCGGGCGTAGTGCAGCTTTTTTCGCGGGTGCTGGCAAACTACCGTCACCGAGTATTAAAGTACTTCCCGGTCAGGGTATACGGTATGTCATACCCCATGAAGTGTCCGGAAATGAGCCGGTAGATTTTTCGATGAGAGTTAAAAGCCCGGAGGCGGATCGCTATATTGTTTTTAAGCAGGGAGAAAAAGTGATTCGAAGAATGCGACAAATTGAATTGGCACCAGCAGCGATGATTAGAATGCGCGTAAGATCAGATCGTTTCCAAAGAAGTCTAGATTCGCTAACAGTGGAGGTAGCAGATTGAACGAAGGGAATATTGTTTGTACGGTGTGTCCCACAAGTTGTCTAATAGACGCGAAATGGGATGAAAAAGAATTGATCAGTATCGACAGGGCCCAATGTAAACTGGCCTGGGGATATATCTCTGATGAGATATTCGATCCAAAAAGGGTAGTTACCACGACGGTGCCTACGGAAACGGGCAAAAATCCTTTAGTGAGTGTCAAAACAGCTGAACCGGTGCCCAAACATCTGGTTCTAGATATCATGGATACTCTAGCTGTTGTTCAAGCAAAAGGGCCGGTGAACGCTGGTGATGTTATTGTAGCGGATGTTCTAGGGACAGGAGTGAATATTATAGCTACAAGTAATTCAGATTGAGCGTTTCCATTGATACGACAGCACACAGTTAACGATATTAAAAAGTGTTCGATGGTAGAACAAAATGGCCTCGCCGAAATTAGATGGCATGGCAGGGGTGGACAAGGTGTCGTGACGGCCGGAGAGATAATGGCGGAAACGGCATTAGATGAGGGGAGATACTTCCAAGCATTTCCCGAATTTGGAGCTGAGCGAACAGGAGCTCCTGTAAGGGCATACACTCGTATCAGCGACGAGCCCATTGATCTTCATTGCCCCGTTTCAGAGCCTTCAGTAGTAGTCGTGTTAGATCCCACTTTACTGCCATCCATTGACGTTTACCATGGCCTAAGCAATGGAGGAGTTGTGATAATTAATTCGCCGAAAAGCCCTTCTGAAATTGCACCTCAACAGAGATTAAAAAATCACCTCGTTGCTACAGTAGATGCTACCTCAATTGCAATGAACACTTTAAAGCGAAACATCCCAAATACGGCTATGCTGGGAGGATTATTGAGCGCCACCCCTATCGTGGGCAAAGACACATGTTTAAATGTTATCGTACGTCGGCTTAGCATGCGATTCCCTCAGCACATTGTTGAAGCAAACAAGACCGCTTTTGAGCAAGCCTTTTCATCTGTTCAATTGTAGTCAGGTTTTGAGGTATGTGATTCTAAAAACTAATGGAGATAGTTAATGAATCCCCAAAAAAAATTTATAGCTGCTCCGGGGGGGATTATCCCAAACCCTGGTAATACGGCCGATCGACAAACCGGTGACTGGCGGGTTAAGCGTCCTGTTATAGATATGGAAAGGTGCACTCACTGTATGATTTGTTGGATTTACTGTCCCGACAGTGCTATTGTGGCAAAAGAAGGTAGATTCATCGAATTTGACCTCGTCCACTGCAAAGGATGTGGAATATGTGCCGAAGAATGCCCGCCAAACTGCATTGATATGATCGAAGAATTGACCTTTCAGAATATCAATGGAACCTCCGGTGACGAACAATGAAACCTCTGCCCTCAGATTCAACTATTGAAATGAAAGATGCCATCGGAACTGTAAAAAGTACCGCCAAAAGCCTCAGCGGAGGTTTCGCAGTGGCAGAGGCAATGCGCCAAACCAATCCGGATGTGGTTGCTTGCTACCCAATTACCCCCTCGACGCTTGTTGTAGAAAAGTTCAGTGAACTCGTAGCAAATGGGGAAGTCGACACAGAGTTCGTTGCAGTTGAGAGTGAACATTCAGCGTTGAGCGCATGCCTTGCAGCCACCGCTGCTGGTGTACGCTCTCAGACCGCCTCTTCGAGCCAGGGACTCGCCTACATGTGGGAGGTGCTTTATGCAGTGTCCGGCCTGAGATTACCGGTGGTTCTTCATTGCGCAAACCGCGCTCTGTCCGCTCCAATCAACATACATGGCGATCATACTGACACTATGGGCGCTAGAGATAGTGGATGGATCCAGCTTTATGCTGAAAACCCCCAAGAAGCATACGACAATGCGCTGGCGGCTGTGAGAATCGCAGAACACCCGGATGTTCTTCTCCCAGTATTGGGCTCGCAAGATGGCTATACGGTCACTCACAGCGTCGAAAGGGTGGATGTTTTACCTGATAAAGAAGTGAAGAAATTCGTCGGTCAATATACGCCCAAATCAGCGTTGCTAGATATCGAGAACCCGGTAACTTTTGGCCCTTTGGTGTCACCGAAACATGCCTTTGAGTTGAAGCTTCAAGGAATAGAGGCCATGAGCAGGGCTGAAGATGTTATCGATAGCATCGGAGAGGAGTTTGCCTTTCTTACTGGGCGTCCCTTAGATTCAGTCGAACTGTATAGAATGGAAGATGCGGAATTAGTTATGGTTGTGATTGGATCAGTTGCAGGAACTGCCCGCGTTGCAATAGATCGTCTTCGATCCGATGGCACTAAAGCAGGCCTATTGAAAATTCGCTCTTATCGGCCTTTTCCATCAACCAGAATTTGTGAAGTTTTAGGTGGGAAAAAAGCTGTAGCAGTATTGGATCGAGCGCTATCCCCAGGTGCACCCTATAGCCCACTCTATACAGATATCTGTGCAGCTTTGTATTCTCACGGCGTGATATTACCGCTTGCAAGTTTTGTGCATGGGATTGGGGGCCGTGATACTTATCCTAAACAAATTATTGAGGCTTTTCAGCGCATTGAGGAAAAATTAAAAGTGGGGGAGTCCATGAATCAAACAGAATATTTAGGAATAACCTGATGCTTGGCCGTCAGCCGGAGAGAGCCAGGTTGAAATTAAATCTTAGGGAAATTTCTCAGGAGCAGGAGCTTTTGGCTCCCGGGCATAGTTTGTGTCCGGGGTGCGTTGAATCGGTTGCTGTTAGGCAGATATTGAACGTAGCTGGACCAAATACCGTTGTTGTTACTGCCACTGGATGCCTTTCTGTGTCTACCTCGCCTTATCCCATGACGGCATGGCGAAACCCTTGGATACACAGTCTATTTGCCAATGCTGGGGCCACGGTTTCAGGGATTGAAGCAGCATATCGCAGCTTAGTAAAAAAAGGAGTAATGAGCGACACTACTCCAACTAATTTTATAGTTTTCGCCGGAGATGGTGGAACGTATGATATAGGACTGCAATCCTTGAGTGGTGCACTTGAACGAGGACACCGATTTCTATACGTTTGTCTCAATAATGAGGCCTATATGAACACCGGCATACAGCGCTCGAGTGCGACATTGCCAGGTACATGGACCACCACATCCCCCTTTTCTGAAACTGTCGCTGGAAAAACTCAAGCGCGAAAAGATATGACTGCCATCGTGGCAGATCATGGAATACCATACGCAGCTCAGGCGTCACCACATCTTTGGAAAGATCTGATGCGAAAAACGAAGAAAGCTCTTGAATCTGAAGGCCCATCCTTTCTCAACGTCTTGGCTGCTTGTCCAAGGGGCTGGAGAACCGAGCCCGAGATCGGAATTCGATTAGGTAAAGTGGCTGTTGACACGTGTGTATGGCCTATTTATGAAGTGGATGACGGCCAATGGATTTTAAATTCGAAACCTCGCGAAAAAAAACCTGTAACTGAATGGCTTGAACTACAAGGAAGATTTTCTCATCTTATGCGCCCTGGTC
>JASMAO010000189.1 GCA_030754315.1 SAR202 cluster bacterium | reverse complement strand
TATTGCCTCTTCTACTGTCTTTGCTGTCGTCGTGATTGTCTGCCTCGGCTCCATCGGCTCCATCATTTCTTCCATCAGACTCAGCCTCCTCCGTTGCCTCAATTGTGGTGGTGGGTGTGTGTGTCCCAGCTCCACTCTTATTAAATAGCTTATAAATAGGCTCCCAGCCTGTCACAAAGCCTTGGATAATAATACCCACGAGATTTGAGACTATCCAATACAGTGCTAATCCCATCTCGAAGCTGAGAGTGAATACCCCGAACATTATTGGCATCATCCATTGCATTATCAATTGAGTTTGTTGTTGCTGCGGAGTGGTCGAGGCCACAGGGGTCATTTTTTGCATCAACCACATTGATCCACCAACTAAAACAGGAAGTAGGATGGGAATGGAATCCTGGCTCGCATATTGTGCTAGGTCCATCCAGAGAAAAGCGCTGTTTAGAGGCACCACTTCGTGTACCAGAGGAAGCCACGAATACAGGCTTCCTCCTAGATCAGCAAGGCGCTCGGGAGTGGAGGGCAATGTTGCTCGGAGCGACCAGAAAAGACCGAAGAAGATTGGCATCTGGATGATCATAGGACCAAGGCATCCGAGTGGATTGACTTTGTTTTCTTTGTAGAGCTTCATCGTTTCTTGCGAAACTTTTTGCTTGTTGTCTGAGTATTTAGTTTGTATCTCCTTAAGCTTGGGCTGCAGCGCTGTTAGCGCTTTCATTTGTCGCGACTGTTTAAGTGTCAGCGGTACCATAGCGATTCGAATGATGATTGTGAACCCGATGATACTCAGGCCGAAATTGTTTAGGAAAAGCGCATACAACAGCACGAGGCTGTTGATCATTGGCCGTATTATGATCCCGTCCCATGCGGCGCCGAGTAGTTCCAATAGATATTCCTAGTTAGTTTTCCTGCCCTTAACTTATCCGCATTTCCATCGAGAGAATTCGTCTACAGACTCGCTGGTATGCAATTCCCATCCCTCTACGAGATTGCGGTCCCGGTTCACTTCCAGAGATCGTATAGTGTGGTTGTCATCTGAAAAGTAGATTACGTTGCCATGGACGGTGAGCGATGCCCTCAAAGAGCCGTCAATCGCACACTGGTCTTGAATTTCGCCGTCCCTCAGGCGAACGAGGAAAATGCCGTTGTCTTTGGAGGGAATGGCTATGTTGTCGCCTACGATTGCAGGAGATCCTATGATGGGACTTTCAGTAGAAAACAGCCACCTGACGCGGCCGTCTTCAGTTCCTAGGGCGTAGAGGTTTCCATCAAGAGAAGCTACATAAACAGTATTGTCTGCTACTGCTGGTCTGGCCCAGAACCAGTTGTTGGCCCCTTCGAACTTCCATTCCTCGCGACCAGATTCAATGTCAATGGCATAGAACACACTGTCAAAGGCGCCAAAATGTACGTTGCCGTTGGTTATTATTGGAGGGGTGGCAATTCCCCCATTGGCCTTGAACCGCCATTTCTCGGCACCATTCTCGATTGTTACAGCGTAAAGATGTTGGTCCAGTGAGCCAAAAAAAACAATGCCCTCGTTTACGACGGGTGTAGACCAAATCTTATTTCCTGTTTCGAAGCGCCATTTCTCGAAGCCATCTATTTTTTCAAGGGCGTACAAATTGCCATCGGATGAACCTACAAAAACAAGGCTGTTATTAACTACAGGGCTACCTACTATGGATTCCCCGCTTGAACTGACTTTTTCTTGCCAGTTTAGTTCACCACTTGAGATTAGGATCGAATATAATCTGCCGTCGTAACCACCTATGTACAGAAACTCACCTGAGACAGCCGGTGTACCATAAACCGAAACGAGGTCGTCTTCAGTACCAAGTACGCGAGTCCACTGTGCTAGAAGTAGGTCATCGGCGTTGGGTCCAATGTTAACAGCGCGAATCTCGCCATCCTGGGTACCGATGTACAGTGTGTCGCTTGCAATGACTCCGGCAGGCCATCCAACAGGAGTGCCGACCCGTGCGCATGAGACTATGAAAAGCAGGAAAAAAATTTGGACGATTAGAAGGTTCGCCAAGCTCGGTTGACGGAAAGGAAGATGAAATAATCCGTTTGGCGTGAGGCAGTGGTAAACAGCGGCCAATCGTCTGTTACGGTACGGGGTCATACCCGCTCGTCCCCATCGGCCTGCATCTCAATAATCTTCGGCCCCCTAGCCATGTGCCTTTGAATGCGCCGTACCTAGAAATTGCCTCATAGGTGTAATTTGAGCAAGTTGGTGTGTGACGGCAGTATCCTCCCAAGTATGGGGAGATTGCGGCCTGATAAAATCCAATGGTCCCGAGGGCAAATCTTTGCATCAAATTTCAAATAATGCGGGAATATGCAGTGACTCTTCTATCCAGTCCGTAGGTTAGCGCACTTCAGCAGATCATCCACTGAACTAGAGAGTGCGTCAAAGCCTGCACTTGCAGCGCCTTTCCTGGCTATCAGAATTAGATCCCATCCTTCCTGGACAGCTGATTGGCGTACAGCTTCTCTAAGTTTGCGCTTCACCTTGTTTCTTATTACTGCGTTTCCAATCCGTGAACTGACGGAAAAGCCTACGCGGCTAACTCCTAGGTTATTAGGTCGAGTCCTTAGGACTAATATGTTGTCCGACCAACTTTGGCCATTTCGTCGCAGGATCGCAAAATCACCGGTCTTAGTAAGCCTCCGATCTTTGCGAATCAATTCAGACGTAGCATGCTCATCCGTTCATCAGATTGATGACGGTCAAACGGTGAGCCTTAGTCGCCCCTTGAACATACGGCGCTTTATTACAGAGCGCCCAGTCTTGGTACTCATTCGTGCTCTGAAACCATGGACACGACTTCGGCGGCGTTTTTTGGGTTGGTAGGTGCGTTTAGGCATTTGGGTATACTCTCGAGCATCTAAGATTATACTGGTGGGTGAAAACAGGTGTCAATTAAGTAGACCACGCTCGAATTTGTCTTTTTGTGAATGGAACCACTGGAATCACATTTAGGGAGACGCTAATGACGAACATCGATATACTGACATACGGCTTCGCATTCACATCAGATCAAGGCGCACTCGGCTATTCTACTGTGTCACTGCTGGAAACGGGGAGTAGACGGATTTTGATCGACACAGGTCCAGCCTCACGTCGTGGATGGGTTTATCAAGCGCTTGCTAAAAGAGATCTGAGTATCGATGACATCGATACGGTCGTACTGACACATCTTCACTGGGACCACTGCCAGAACACAGACCTGTTTACGAGAGCCAAGATACTTGTTCACCCCAAGGAGATTGACTACTCTCGAAATCCCAACCGGGCTGACAGCAATTCGGCCTCATATTTTGCAGATATGCTCGATAAACTAGACGTAGAACCGATCTCTGAAGGCGATTGCATTGCTGAGGGGGTCTCGGTCATTGATACGCCTGGGCATACGAAAGGACACATAAGTGTCATCGTTCGGATGGACGGAGAGGATGTCCTGGTGGCAGGTGATGCGTTGCCAGATGGAGGTACGGTGAAGAGAGGCGTGCCATACAATATTTTCTGGGATGTTAATGACGCCACAGAGAGTGTAGAGAAAATGCTAGATACTTCAAATATTTTCTATCCGGGACACGATCGCCCCTTTAGGATTGATGGTGATAAGATCAACTATTTGCATGGACCTACACAGATAGAGTTCACAACTTCCAATGAAGGCGGAAACACTACCACGTTGGTCCACACCGTACTTGCCAAACGCTCTGTCAATATTGATCTAATGCAGAAAGGTTGATCGTGTAATCAATAAGGGCGATACATGTTTTGGGTATGCCACTTTCACGGTTGAAGCAGATCTTTGCTACTCCACTTGTTTTGTTGTCTAGCTGAATACTTTATCTCGTGCTGCTTTAAACAAGCTAGAACAAGAGAATTTGGGAGTAGGGTAGTTTTGGGTGGTATCGTTTGAGTGGTGTTGTTATCAACCTTCTCGGGCCTGTCGAGGTTCAAGGAGATCGTTCTGGTAACCGAAGATCTGCCTGATACCCGATTCTGCGAGTGCCAGCACTTCGGCCAACACAGTTTTTGTAAAGGGATTGCCTTCCGCTGCCCCCTGAATTTCCACGAATTCCCCTGCATCGTTCATGACGATGTTAAAATCCACTTCCGCGGCGAGATCTTCCTCATAGCATAGGTCAAGAAGAACTAGGTCGTTGACGATTCCAACGCTTGTGGCCGCCACCGCTGCCGTCAACGGGAGTGTAGGGAGTTCCTGGAGGTTAACGAGAGTTTCCAACGCTTTGTGAACGGCCACGTATGCTCCAGATATTGCGGCCGTGCGGGTGCCTCCGTCAGCCTGAAGAACGTCACAATCTACGACCAGGGTCCGTTCTCCCAAGGCTTTGAGATCCACTGCAGCGCGTAAGGATCTCCCTATAAAGCGTCGAATCTCAGAAGTTCTTCCCTTGGGACGCGCTTCTCTAGGGGTCCTGGTAAGAGTTGACCTAGGGAGCATAGCGTATTCGGCAGTGATCCAACCCTGGCCAGTTCCTTTGAGGAAAAGAGGGACACTATCTTCTACGCTGACAGCGCATAGTACACGAGTCTGCCCCGTTTCCATGAGGACGGAACCCTCGGCGTAAGGTAGCGCGTCCAATGTTGCCCGAATGGGCCTAAGTTCGTTTGGATTTCTGCCGTCTATACGCGTCATGGCTGGCCCCCGTCCAAGGCACGAGTTTAGCATAAGAACATAAGAAGTAGATAAAGACCCTAGGAAGATCGGGTTTTTCGAGGAGGTGAACATCTTCATCCTACCCGTAGTAATTCTGGATCGAGCGTCAAGGAAAACACACTAGGAGCACCAATAGATTAACGAAAGAACATTAAGCTCTTAACCTCCAGCGTTCGGCCTCTGGGAGATGGTTGGACCTTGCCTTACCATAATTCAGTAAGGCAAGGTCCAACCATCCATCATGATTAACTGTAATAATACAGATGAATATGTGTGTAAATCCTGAATATTTCTAACCGGCTCGCGGCCATATCTCGATTGGAGGTTTGTCTCGGTAGCAAGGATATTCGTACCATATGCTAGACAACTCAGAAAGCCAGGGGAATTTGAGAAGGAGGGTGCTTTCTTGACCGGCTTCGGAGCCCATACCTATAATGAGGCGTGCGCCAGTATGATGCCGCGCACCGAGGTGATATGACTGACGTGACAGGTGTTGCTGCAGTTGAGGAAATACGGGCTGAGGTCCTCCGTGCTCTGGAAATGGCCGCTACTGAGGAGCAACTGGAGGATCTCAGAGTTGCGTATTTGGGTCGGAGAGGTAAACTGACCCAAATTCTGAGGTCACTGGGTTCCATTACTCCTGAAGTTCGCCGAGAGACAGGTGCCGCTGCTAACGAGTTGAAAGAGGTATTCGAAGAGAAGTTGGCTGCTCGGCGGAAGGTGTTGGCTGATAAAAAATTAGCTGCTCTGTCGGGTCAAGAGAAGATAGATGTTACACTTCCAGGACGGCCATATCTTAGAGGAGGCCTTCACCCCACCACCCGTATTATCCGTGAGATCTTGGATACCTTTGTCTCTATGGGTTTCGCTATTGCTGAAGGTCCGGAGGTAGAGTGGGATCGTTACAATTTTGAATCCCTGAACATTCCGAAGGACCATCCGGCGCGAGACATCTGGGATACTTTGTGGGTTGATTATACTGATGACAGCGGCTACCGTCCCATGTTGCTGAGGACTCACACCTCTCCGATGCAGGCGCGTATTATGGAGACCGTTAACCCTCCGGTACGTGTCGTAGTGCCAGGTAAGTGCTATAGGTACGAGGCGACAGACGCAACTCACGAGTGGCATTTTTATCAGATAGAGGGGTTGGCGGTTGATGAAGGTATAACCTTTGGTAATCTTAAAGGCACCCTTTATGAATTTGCTCAACGAATGTTTGGAGAGGAGCGTAAGATAAGGTTTCGATGCGACTATTTCCCCTTTGTTGAGCCTGGGGTCGATATGTCCATAGACTGCTTTCAGTGTGATGGAGATGGTTGCAGGATATGTAGTCACACTGGATGGATCGAAATTATGGGTGCTGGAATGGTGCATCCGAACGTATTGAGCAGCGCGGGATACGATTCGTCAGTGTACACCGGTTTTGCCTTTGGCATGGGGCCTGAACGTATCGCCATGCTCAAGTATGGAATCGACGATATACGCAATTTTTATTCAAATGACCTTCGATTTCTCCGTGAGGTTGGTGACTAGTGGATGTACCACTTTCGTGGCTGCGACAGTACGTGCCTGTTGATATTTTGCCAATTGATTTAGCGCACCATATCACCATGGCTGGGACCGAGGTCGTCGGTATTCGGCACACCGGCGAAGATTGGGATAGAACTAAGATCGTTGTCGGACATGTGCAGAAAGTTGACCCTCATCCCAATGCGGACAGGCTAAGTTTACCAACGGTCGATTTAGGTGAGGGAGAAACCGTGACCGTCGTTTGCGGGGCTCCTAACATCGCGGTGGGCCAGAAGATTGCCTTTGCTAGAGAAGGCGCACTGTTATTTAGCCCGCGATCCGATAAGAAAGAGCCTCTGAAAGCCACTACCATTCGCGGGACTTTATCTACTGGGATGATTTGTTCCGAAATCGAGTTGGGGTTGAGTGAGAATCACGAAGGGGTTTTGGTGCTTGAGGACGATGCCCCTACCGGGGTGCCTTTGGTGGATTATCTTGGCGACGCCGTGTTTGAGTTGGAGCTAACTCCAAACCGACCCGACTGCTCATCGATTTTGGGTGTAGCACACGAGGTAGCTGCTGTTACAGGCGAATTTGTAACTGAACCAGATCTGTCTTATGAAGAAACTGGTGAGTCGATAAAGGAACGAATTACTGTGGATATAGTGGATTCAAGCCTTTGTGGACGTTACGCGGCGAGTCTTGTAACAGGCATTGACGTTAAGCCGTCCCCCAAGTGGTTGCAGAAAATTTTAGTTAAGGCAGGTCAGCGGCCTATAAACAATGTCGTTGACGTTACGAATTTTGTTATGTTGGAGTACGGCCAGCCGCTTCACGCATTTGACCTCTCAAAAATTAAGGATGAAACCATAGTTGTAAGGCCGGCACGATCAGGCGAGCACCTGACTACACTTGACGGTACCTCTCGAACTTTACACCCCCCTATGTTGACCATAGCAGATAGCGAAAATGCTATCGCTTTGGCGGGCGTCATGGGCGGCATTGAAACGGAGGTTCGTAAGGAGACCACCGATGTCTTGCTGGAAGCGGCCAATTTCGATCCAATCAACACGCGTAGAACTGCTGCTTCGTTAAGGTTAAAAACTGAAGCATCTTATCGCTTCGAACGAGGTATTAGACCGGATTTAGTAACCCGTGCTTTGCGGCGTGCGACGCAACTTATCCTCGAAGTGGCTGGAGGCAAGGTTGCTAAAGGAATCATTGATCAATATCCGTGCCGACAGGACCCAATAATCCTCGGGATCACAAGTTCCCGTATCAAACAGGTTATTGGCACCGCCTTCGATCGCAATGAGGTGTTAACCGTTTTGAATTCCTTAGGGTTCGATCAGGTTGTGGATGAATCATCTGAGGATTCATTAGCCGTGAGAGTACCCTATTGGCGTTCTGACATCGCCATTGAAGAAGATCTTATCGAAGAAGTCGCGCGCATAGTAGGTTACGATGTTATTCCCACCGTGCCAATGTCTACTCCTATTCCCCATCGGACCGTTCAGCCAATGATAGAGTTCAAAGAGAAGGTCAGAGACTTACTTGTCGGAGTCGGTCTTCAAGAGACTATTTCGTACCCACTAGAGGATGCGCTTACTCTTGATAGTGTTCAGCATAAGCAGAATAAAATGAAGAGAATCAAGATAGCTAATCCACTGAATGCGGGTGTCTCTTATCTGAGAGATACTCTGCGGGGTAGTGTTTTAAAAACGTTGAAGTCCAACCGCCGTATTTCACAAAGAGAGAGCATACGTATATTCGAAATAGGCCGGATCTATCTTTCCAAAGGAGATGAGAAAGGAGTCGTTTTGCCTGAGGAAAAAGAGATGCTGGTTGGAGTCCTTTCTGGTCCTCAAAGCGAACAATCCTGGCATGCTCGGACTCGAGAGATGAATTTCTTTGACGCCAAAGGTGTTCTTGAGACGGTTTTTGGGGCTCTTGGCATTGTGGCTGAATATGAGGAATTGGAAGATCCGTCTCTCCACCCGGGCAAAGCAGCGGAAGTTTTTGTAGGTGGTCAGTCGGTGGGAATCGTTGGGGAAATCCATCCTCTGGTATTGAACCATTTTGGGTTAGATGATGGGTCAGTGGCCATGTTTGACGTAGATCTTAAAGAGCTTCAAACATCCATATCCAAATCGACCAAAACGTATGCAGGAATTATTAGATTTCCCGAATCAGAAAGAGATATGGCTTTAATCGTGGAATCGTTAGTACCTTCTTCCAAAATTCAAAAAATCATCATGCGACACAAATTAGTGAAGTCTACCAGTCCGGTGGATGTTTATACGGGAGAAGGAGTTCCCAAAGGTAAAAAATCGGTCGCATACCGGATAGTGTTTCAGTCAACACGATCAACCCTGACGGCTGAATTGTTGAATCGAGCTGAGGGAGACATTCTGAGGCAACTCCAAAGCGAAGTGGGTGCGGAGTTACGTATCTAATTGTTTTATCGAGAGTCGTTTTAGCGAATCGTTCCGGGTTTAAATTGATTTAATAAAGGCGTGTACTTTCCAGGAAAAACCGTAATGGCCGGGCACCAGCATTACCATGAGTCTATGCTCAGCGTTGAAGAGGCGTTGGAACGTATTCTCGACCTCTGCATTCCCCTGAACGCTGAGAGGAGAACTATTCTGGAGACGTTAGGGCATGTACTTGCTGAAGATGTCATCAGTTCGATCGACGTGCCTCAATTGGACAATTCGGCGATGGATGGATACGCGGTCCAGGCCAATAGCCTCGTGGGAGCGTCCAAGTCCTCACCGGTGTTGTTAGATGTGATTGGCAATGTTGCGGCGGGTCAACTTCCCGACGCTGTTGTACGCCCAAGGACTGCAGTGAGGATTATGACCGGTGCACCCTTGCCGAAAGGCGCTGATGCCGTGATCCCATTCGAGGACACTGACGAGGGATATCCGAGACATTCGAGTGTTGGGGTCAATCGGATTGCAATATTTACGCAGGTGGATCCAACAAGCCATGTTCGGGCTGCAGGTCGAGATATCAAGAGAGGCGAACAGGTCTTAGAACGCGGGACACTTCTGAGATCGCCTCATGTTGGAGTGTTGGCCTCTTTGGGTATTAATGCCGTGAAGGTTGTACGTAGCCCAAAAGTGGCCATCCTCTCTACTGGGGATGAGCTCGTGGAACCGGGCGAGGAGATGAAACCTGGCCATATCTATAATAGCAATAGTTCTGGTCTCGCCTCTGCGGTGGTAAGATCTGGAGGCGAGCCTAAGATTCTTGGTATCGCATCCGATAATGTTCAGACTCTCAGCGCGAAGATAGAGGAAGGCCTAACTACTGACCTACTTATTACTTCCGCAGGCGTTTCTAGGGGAGACTACGACATTGTTAAGGATGTGTTGGCAAAGATGGGTAAGATAGAGTTTTGGTCTGTACGTATGCGCCCCGCCAAACCACTTGCCTTCGGTATTTTAACAGGGCCAGATGGCCGGGGGGTACCTCATCTAGGTCTCCCGGGTAATCCTGTAAGTGCGCTTGTGGCGTTCGAGCAGCTTGGGCGACCAGCAATACTCAAAATGATGGGAAAGACCGATTTGAAGAGGCCAGTAATCGACGCCGTACTCAAAGATCCGATTTATAATGCTGACGGACGGCGTGTCTATGCCCGCGCCGTGGTTACGAAGCGGAACGGGGTATACTACGCTAAGCTGACAGGCCACCAGGATTCGAATTTACTGACTTCGATGGCTAAAGCAAATGGTCTTGCTATCTGTCCCGAAGAAGATAGTGTTAAGAAGATTGGTGAGGTTGTCAAAGTCCAAATGATAGATTGGCCGGAGGTTGTATTTTGAAAGCTAAGAAAAAAGTTGCTGAAAAAGGGAATGCTGATTCACAACAGCCTGGGCGCCCACTGAAGTTCAAAGTTGACTATGACGCAGGAGGGGGGGCAGGCGTCTCCATCGCGCTGTTGATTGCTTCACGGAAGTGCTACGAGTGTCGGCAGAATGACATTGAACCATCAGTTGCGCAATCCGCTCCTACGATTCAAGTGAAGCGTATTTCCCAGCACTGTTTTAAAACTGCCGATTATTTACTCCCAGACACGCCGCTTAAGGAGGCTGTCTTCAGAGTTCTCTTGTCCAAGAGGAACCGTGCGATAAGTGCCGAAGAAATAAGTGCGGATCTTGCAAAAAGGTGGGGACAGAGTATCAACCGGCGCGAAGTCTCTGCTGGAGTCATAGGACGATTGTTAGAAGATTCACCCTACTACCATACTTTGACTAAACCATAATTTGACTTAGGTACTGTCGAAGTTAGAGGTCCGTAGGCTGAATCATTATTGTAAACTGTGGAATTTGTCCAGCTACCAAGAAATGGGTATGGTGAATCAGCACCATTTCCCCAAGCCCAAGCCATCATTTAGAATTCGTCTTCTTCGGGCTTCTTTCTCTTTTTACGAACGATTTGTACCTCAGTGGATGCTACAATTGGAGCGGTGATACCAACCGACGTGTCGGATTTTTTCTTGGGTTTTTTCGTTTCCCTTTTAGGGGCATGGCCTTTAGGCATGGCCGACCTCCCTCAGTCCGGTCAGATTAGTCAGTCACAGGTTTCACATATGGACGAAGTCTAGAACAGGTCTAATCATTCTGTAAAGGGCACCGTGTTTCGGACGACCAAATTTCAATTAATAGGAACGGCAGGTATCAACCATAAAGATTACTTCTATATTGTTCCAATCTCGTAGCTTGATTATAATGTGCCACACTTACTATTAGTAAAGAACCAGGAGGCCGTCAATGTCCCAGGCGACAGCCTATTTCAAGGGTGGATTTGTACCATTATCTGAGGCCAACATCAACATAACTACCCATGCGTTACACTACGGTACTGCTGTGTTTGAAGGTATACGTGGCAATTGGAATGAGGATCGAAGTGCGATGTTCGTGTTTCGCCCCCGCGAACACTACGAAAGATTGATACAGGGTTGCCGTATCATGATGATGGATATCCCCTACTCTGTGGACGATCTACTTGAAATTACCAGTGACCTCATAAAGCATTGTGATTATCGCGAGGATTTATACATTCGCCCCATCGTTTATAAAAGTGAAGAGAAGGTCGCTAACCTTCGATTGCAGGATCTTTCCAGTGAATTTGCTTTAATCACCGTACCATTTGGGGCGTACATAGAGACCGATGGCGCTATACGCTGCTGCACCTCATCATGGCGACGTATAGATGACACGATAATCCCGCCTAGGGTCAAGATATCTGGCCACTATGTCAACAGTATTCTGGCCAAGACTGAGGCGACGCTTGCTGGATTCGATGAGGCAATATTCATGAATCAGGATGGCAGTGTTTCGGAGGGATCTGGTGAGAACATTTTTATGGTGTCTAAAGACGCTATACATACGCCTTTTGTCGGAGAGAACAACCTGACTGGCATAACAAGGGACTCAGTTTGGCAAATAGCTGAAAAAGAGTTGGGCATGGAGATCGTCGAACGGCGTATAAGGCGCAGCGAGTTGTATTTGGCTGACGAAGTTTTCCTAACGGGGACTGCAGCGCATGTTACACCTGTTGGACAACTGGACAATCGTGATATTGGTTCAGGCGAGGTAGGCCCGGTTACTAAGTCGCTGCAGGACATATACCTTGAGGTGATCAAAGGTAATAACCCTAGGTATTCTGAATGGTGTACTGCCATTTCGTTGGAAGGCTAGGTTTTTATTGATGGACCGCGTTTAGTCCGTGTTTTCCTTTGCAATTGACTACTATCTAACTGTATCAATGGCAGCGATTGGAGTGGTTCAGATAGCAGCCGCTATTGGTGGCCTGCAGGGCTTGGTTTTCTTCAGATCTAATATACTCACTCGTCTTACTGGTGCTATTTTGGTGGTGGCACCTGCTGTATGGTTCTTTTCCTCTAAACCTAGGAACATCAATGACTATGATGGTGGGCTTGATGCCAACGAGCAGGCAATATTCTTCGCATTGGGATCTCTAACAGCGCTCGTTGTCACTTTGACCATATCGTCTCTAGTGAACTTTCGCATGAGATGCCGGGTCGGCCCAAAAGCCGGACTTGACGCCCTGGAGAACACCACATATGCAAGGGCTGTTTTAGTAAGTCTGCGGTGTAGATCAAAACAATGGCGAATATAGATACAGTCCTATTTACTTGGATAAATAGAGGAGCGGGGCACATCAGTGTACTCGATTCTGTCATGAAATGGCTGGCGAGCGATTACTTGGTGCCTGGTTCTCTCTGCTTGATACTTTTATCTATGTGGTTCGCGGGTATTAATCAAGCTGAGCGACAACGTTATCAGGTGGGAGTCTTGATAGCATTGGGTTCCATGGTAATAGTTAGCGGAACAGTTATGTTCGTTAATAGCTTCTATTTCAGAGATCGGCCGTTTGTGAATATGGACGTTCTGCTATTGTTCTACAAACCTACAGATTCGTCGTTTCCCGCCAATTCTGCTGCGGTGTCTTTCGCATTGGCTGCTGCAATCTGGGCAGTCAATCGTCGTATAGGCTGGGCTATGTTTGGAGCTGCGGCCCTATATGGGTTTGCGCGGGTTTTTTCCGGCGTTCACTATCCACTGGACATTATAGTCGGCGGTGGTATTGGTATGGGAGTGGCAGGTGTACTACATTGGTCAAAAAAGTTGTTTGAGCCACTGTTGATGGCTGTAATCAGGGTGGCCCGAGTTTTTTGTCTAGCGTAGGTTCGCCAGATACGCGATTGCTTTGGAGGTAACGATATTGAAAATGGCGAAGGAATATGTAGACCAGATGGTCGCTCACTCTCTGGAAAAAGACCCAAATGAGTGCTGCGGTATTCTTTCAGGTGCTGACGGTGTAATCCAATGTCTTTATCGGATTACGAACACTGCAAATAGCCCATATCGATACCTGATGGATCCCCAGGAATTTCTTAACGCAGACCGGGATACGGAGTCCAACGGATGGGAATTCCAGGTTTTTTATCACTCACACACGCATAGTTCTGCATACCCATCTGCCACTGATGTAAGAATGGCGCTCCAGAGTGGCTACTTGATGGTCTACTACATACTGATTTCTCTGGAAGACAAAAGCTCTCCAGAGGTGCATATGTTTCAGATAAGCGAGTCTGGCGAAATAAAGGAAGTGAAATTCGAAGTCGTCGATTCAGGTTCGTAAAAGGATACAAATTTACCAGTATGTTCCAATTCTGTCTGCCCAAGATTAGAATGAACTGTGGTTAAGAAACCTAGGATAAGAGGATGCGTGATTTGGAAATGCCATTTGAAACTCTGCTGAAACTTCAATCATGTGATTTGAAAGTGATTTGTCCGGGCCACGGCCCAGCAGTTTACGATCCAGTTAAGTACATTGAGACAGAGCTGACTAGGCTAGAAGGCGGCTAGGCGGGGATGTCAAGCTGAAGCCATGCAAAAGCTCTTACTTCCTGGATTCCTTGACGTTAAATTGAGAGGTGACGAATTTTTGCCAAAACCTCTTTGGGTGAAGAGCAGCCTAAGGTTGTTCAGATAGAGATAATTTTGGGGCGATACACAAATCGAAGGTGCTGCTGGTAATAACTGGAACGGTGGGTGAAGAATAATATGACTTTCGTGAACTCTGAACTGTTTCCAATCACATCTGATGTTAATGAGAATGGTCGCCTGGTGCTAGGAGGCTGTGATGTTGGTGATCTAGTTTCACAATATGGTACGGCGCTGCTTGTATTTGATGAGAACACTCTTCGAGGTATTTGTCGGGAATTTGTGCATGAGTTCACGAGTAGATATACCAATACGAAAGTGGTGTATGCGTCTAAGGCATATATAAACCCAGCACTAGCGAAGATTGTTCATGAAGAAGGACTCGGTTTGGATGTGGTTTCAGGAGGAGAGTTGGCAGTGGCTTACGCGGCTGGTGTGGACTCGAGTTTCGTATACTTCCACGGGAATAACAAGGCCCACCGTGAGTTGGAAATGGCATTAGACGGGTCAATTGGCCGTGTTGTCATTGATAGTTTTCATGAGCTGGCGATGTTGGACCGAATAGCCGGTGACAGAAGGATGGTCCAAGAAGTCATGATTCGTGTTTCACCCGGAATAGATCCCCATACCCATGTTAAGACGACAACAGGGATTTTGGATAGCAAATTCGGGTTCTCGATAGAAACAGGCCATGCTGCCAGTGCTATACGGAGAGCTATTGCCGCACCCAATTTGGACCTTATAGGTATACATTTCCATCTCGGCTCACCTATTTTCGAATTAGAACCATATGACACGGCTATAAATACAGTGATGGATTTCTTGGTCGCCTTCAAAGAAGAAGGCCTTAATCTCCGCGAGTTTAGTCCTGGCGGTGGCTTTGCCATAGGATACGTGCGTGATGAACCACCGCCACCCATTGCCTCATACGCAAGGGTAATCACGGATGCTCTGAAACGCTGCACATCAAATCTTGGTTTTGGAGAGCCAACTCTAGTTATTGAGCCAGGCCGAGCTATTGTTGGGCGGGCAGGAGTCGCATTGTACACAGTTGGTGCGATCAAGGATATACCAACGATTCGCAAATACGTATCACTTGATGGTGGCATGGGTGATAATATCAGACCAGCTCTATATGATTCTCGTTACGAGGCTGTGTTGGCTAATCGTATGGGCGAAGTTCCTGAAGAGACGGTCACGTTGGTTGGTAAATATTGTGAGTCTGGCGATTATTTGATCAAAGATATCGAATTGCCGGTTTTGGAAACTGGAGACATAATAGCCATACCGTCATCGGGTGCATATGCACCGTCAATGGCTAGTAATTACAACCTAAATCCGAGGCCTGCTGTCGTGATGGTCAAGGATGGAAATGCGCGTCTTATCCGGCGCCGAGAGACGTTTGAAGACATGATGCTTTCCGATGTCCTTTAATGTGAATTTTGTACGAAAGGAATGGAAGATTAAAAGCAGGTTGGCATACATGATAATCGATAAACTGAATCTGTGTGATAAGCTCGCTTTCACACAACAAATATGCTCTGGGTATGCGAATGTGGCGCACTTTTGGACACGATAAAGCTAAACGAATTCTTCAGGCGGGTATCGCTGAAGGTCGCATAGCACACGCCTACATGCTTTCTGGTCCCATTGGCGTTGGGAAAATGACACTTGCCCTGGATTTCTCCCGTGCGTTGAACTGCGTGAGTTTGGAAAAACCCTGCGACACTTGCAACCAGTGCAGCCGTATCGATCGGGATGTTCATACAGATATACATGTTATTCGGGTGTCGGAAGGTGTTAAAGATGGGCGTCGTCGGGTCTTAATAGGAATCGAGCAGATTAGAGATGTGTTTAGAGAACTCAGCCTCAAACCATACGAAGGCAAATTCCGCGTGGTTATTGTAGATGGTGCGGAACATTTTAGTGGGGAGGCGGCCAACAGCCTGTTAAAAACTCTGGAAGAACCCCCTGACCAAGTAGTGATTGTTTTATTAACGGCTGACCATAATATCGTGTTACCTACGGTGGTGTCCCGATGCCAACTTTTGGAGATGCGCCAACTTAACGAGTCTGTAATTATCGAAGTGTTGCAAACTGAACATGGCGTGCAACTTGATAAGGCGAATGAGATTGCCAGATTATCTCAAGGGATGGTGGGATGGGCTTTGCGAGCCACCCAAGAACCAGGGCTTATTGAGGATTTAATGAACCGAATTGATGTAGTTGCTGAGGTGGTAGGTGGGGATATAGAGCATCGGTTTTCGTATGCTAACGACCTTGCGGTGACCTTCACAAGGGACAGGTGGAACGTACGTCGAGAACTTGACTTGTGGTTGGCTTGGTGGCGCGATGTGCTTCTCGTAAAGTACGAATTGCTAAAGCTTGGAGTCAATTCTACTAGGGCTGATTTTTTAAAAAGGATCTCTGAATTTTTGACAATAGAGCAAATTATTGGCGTTTTGGGCTCTATTGAGGATACGAAAAGAGTACTTGATCGCAATGCCAACCCAAGGCTTGCGTTGGATAACCTGATGCTTAGTCTACCGAAGTTGTCGTAAGTACAGTAACGAATCTGGATACGGGGTAGGTATTAGCGTGAAAATCGTAGGTGTTCGGCTTCAGCGTTTAGAATCGATTAAGTACTGTGATTCTGGTGAGCACGATCTCCATGTGGGTGATCGTGTCCTCTTAGACTTGGAAACCGGCGAGTTCGAAGGCGAAGTGATTATATCTCCGGATCAGGTGTTGTATGCTGCCTCAATTGAAATTGCAGGGAGCGTTGTATGTAAGCGCTCGATTGTATAGATGGAGCGTGCAATCAAATGTGTTAACTGAGAGGTGGCCTAGGATCTTTCTCTCAAACAGCCTGTGGACCGACTTGATTTTGCACTGAGCCTCTGGCGTAATTGTCGTTGGCTGCGCTATATTTAGGTAGCTTTGTGTTTATGCGAAATAGATTGTCCAATATAGTGATTGAGGATAATGTCTTTGTAGGCGTCAGAAAATCGTGTTCTTCAATGTCCCTTTTACTTCGATTTTCTCGCTAACAAACCGATACTACGAAATTTTAGTATGGGTTGTAGCTAATTCCCCAGAATCATCAATGGCTTTACAATGATGGCAATGAGGTAGGCGAATTGCCCGGTGGTGTAGTGGTAGCACACGGGACTTTGGCTCCCGTGACCCAGGTTCGAATCCTGGCCGGGCAGCCATAGTTTAAACCGCATTAGGATAACGGGCTCGTCGTTGCAAGGAAATCTGAACTGGTTTGTTGGGATTTATTCACCTTAGATACTGGGATAACAGCGTTTGATAGATCTTAACGCCGTTGACACATGTTGCTTCATATGACTTCGGTTGTCTTCAACTCTGAAGTGTGTTCGAATACGGCGCGGTGGTGGAAAACAAATTGGTGATGTGGAGATTATGATCAAACACAATGATCGGAAACACACCACAACTTTGGCTGGGGGATGTTTTTGGTGTCTCGAAGCTGTCTATGATGAACTGAGAGGCGTATCGGAGGTCGTATCTGGATATTCAGGAGGCACGCTGGTGGATCCATCATATGAGGAAGTGTGTGGTGGAGAAACGGGTCATGCTGAGGTTGTTCAGATTACGTTCGACACTGAAATAGTAAACTTCAAGAATCTCTTGGAGATTTTCTTTACGATTCACGATCCGACTACGCTTAACCAACAGGGATCTGACTATGGTACGCAATACCGCTCTGCGATTTTCTATCACAATGACGAGCAGAAACGCATTGCTGAGGTAGCTATTCAGGAGTTAGCAGACGCCCGGGTATGGATCGATCCGATAGTCACTGAGATTATAGCTCTTGATAAGTTCTATGAAGCTGAGGATTACCATCAGGAATATTTCCAAAAAAACCCGTTGCAGCCGTACTGCCGGGTGATAGTGAGGCCGAAAGTAGCAAAGTTCCGTAAGAAATACATGGATAAACTAAAAACCAAAGTGGTCTAGGGAAATATTTTTTTGAAGATGTTGGAGTGAGTCATGTATACCCTGATTGAGACCGATGTAATCATATTCGGTGGCGGAGGCGCCGGATCAAGAGCTGCTATAGAGGCTTATGACCACGGAGCCAAGGTGGTTATGGCTGTCAAGGGAAAGGTTGGGCACAGCGGATGTACGCCTTGGGTAGGTACGAATGCTGCTGTGGGTCCATGGAGCAACGAAAACGACAGACCCGAATATGCCATGCGTGATCTTCTTGCTCACGGTGGTTTTCTAGGCAATCAAGAGCTAGTAAAAATACTCGCCAACGATTCTGCCAACAGGATCTTTGAGTTACAGGACTGGGGAGTAGAATTAGCGCGAAACCAAGATGGGAACATAGCCATCAATCATGCTCCGGGCCACACGTTTGCCAGGAATTTAACTTTAAAGCCTTCCAATCCTAACCCTCAGAAAGATGGCTATCCACCAGGGATTGCCGTTATGGACGCTCTCAGAGGTCAATTAAAAAAGAGAGATATCCGGATTATGGAAGACGTTGCTCTCGTAGATTTGCTCAAAACAGACGGCCGTGTCGTGGGAGCGACTGCCATCGACTGTAACACCAACAAATTTATTGTTTTCAAGGCGAAGTCAACAGTTCTGGCTACTGGTACTTACAGCCATGTTTTCTCGCATACCACAGTATCCTTGTATGAGACTGGTGATGGACAGGCTGCTGCCTTTCGTGCGGGCGCTGAACTGATAGACATGGAGAATACCCAGTACATTCCTGCCAGAACGGGAATGCCGCCTGGCACGATTCTCGTTAATGCGGATGGTGATAGATTTCTCGAACGATATGGTATCGACGGTTGCAAGAGGATGGCCAAAGAAATCACGGTTCGAGCCGTGGGGACTGAAATAAGAGAAGGGCGATGCACCGATCGGGGCACAATGTTTGTTAATGTGGTAGACCCGATGAAAAAAGATGAGTGGGACCCTGACTATTGGGATAGGCTTGAGAAGAATGGCAGCCTGTATCCTGGGTACACCGACCAGGGCATTAATACCGCTGCAGACCAGTTTGAAACTGGCCCCCTGGCACACACAACAACTGGTGGCTTACGAATTAATGACCGATGTGAAGCTAGCATTCCTGGTTTGTACGCAGCCGGGGCTGTTGCTGGGGGTGTGTATGGCCACGCTCGTCCGGAGGGATTCACCGTGATGATTACATTAGTGTTGGGTTGTAGAGCGGGACGACTGGCCGCCGAAGGTGCCCGATCGATCGATGAAGTGAGCATTGATGAAGCGTCCGCTGATGCAAGTTTTAACAGAGCCCGAGCAGTTTATGATGTAATGGCCAAAAACGGGATTGATGAGACTCGATCCAAGATACAAAGCACCATGCATGAGTATGCTTGGGTGATAAAGGACCGGTCCGGTCTTGAAACGGGCCTGCGTGTCATGAAGGAAATAGTATTTGCGAACAGACCTATGACTCAAGATGTCACTAAGATTATGCCTGCCGATGGATTCAAATGGGCACGGGCATTAGAGACGTCCAACCTCTTGCTCACAGCAGAGATGATGTTGACAGGCGCGCTTGAGCGCAAAGAGAGTCGTGGAGCTTTTTTCCGAGCTGATTATCCTGAGACTGACAACGATAATTGGCTAAAAAACATTATATATAACCAATTACATGGCAAGGTAAGAGTAAGCACGGCCGCTGTTGATCTCCGCTACTGCGGTCCGGATGATGATCGTGCTGTTTCACCTCAATGGCCGAGAATTGACGGTCGTACTCGGGCTATCCCGACTCTGGCGCGGGTAGGCCCTTATAACTAACCATTTCTCTCAAATGCTCGATTCGATTAAGGGATTGGATAGAATCTCCTCCAATACGATATTGTGCTTTTAATGTCATTTGGTCCTTGGAGCAGTAGGCACGATCTGGATTTTCAGTTACAACCATGACGCGTCCAATTTCTAGGCTCTCATTCCGGACTTTGGGGCTACACAAGACATTTACCTCTCTATCGGAGGGTAGATTCCTGCGTCTATGGGTTGGGCTCCAGGTAATGAGCCTTGCATCGCACATGCAGATGCTGACCCGGACATTTCTGACATACGAATTAACGCGTTCAGGGGTAATACTTGCATTTGTCAGTGCCAGTTGGACTATCCCGATGCTCATTTTGGGATTGTTCGGAGGTGCCATTGCTGACCGTGTTGATCGGAAGATCCTTATACAGGCCGGACAAGCGAGTATAGGGATAATCGCCATTTTCGTTGGTATATTGATCACTACCAAGGCTGTCGCGTGGGGGCATCTGATCGTCGCTGGATTCCTTCAAGGGTGTTGTTGGTCTACCCTGAATCCCGCCCGACAAGCCATAATCCCTCAACTGGTACCGGCCGACAAATTGACCAATGCGATGGCGCTGACTTCTGCAGGCATGAGTTTGTCAATGATACTGGCTCCAGCCATGGGGGGACTATTATACGCGGCTATCGGTCCCGATGGTGTCTATTATCTGGTTAGCGCTATGCTTGCGATTGCAGTTCTCTTTACTGCAACCGTCAAGAGTGAAACCGGAAGATCGCAATCCGAAAACACAAGCTTAATTGCGGATGTCCGTGTTGGCATCTCGTATATGGCTAATAGACGAGTGTTGTTGGTGATCTTGGCTGTGAGCATGATAACTTTGCTCTTGGCAAGTCCTTTTATATATGTGCTCCCCGTTTTTGTAGTGGAGGTGTACGGTCGAGATTCCAGCGGCTTCGGTGTTTTGGTCAGTATGCTTGGGATTGGGGCGCTCATGGCATCACTGGTTGTTGCAACTCTCGGGAGTTGGAAAAGAGGTGTATTTTTAATCATTGGTGGGTTTTTCTCTGGGACGGCTTTATTTTTGATAGGGGCGGTTCCGCTGTACTGGGCGGCAACGTTTTTCATGTTTTTGTTAGGGGTGGGCAGCGTGTCTCACATTACTCTGAGCCAGACTCTTTTGATGGATAATGTGGAAGATGAATTCAGGGGTAGAGTAGCAAGCGTATTGAGTATGAGTACCATTGTTGTGGCGTTTGGGTTGGTACCCATCGGAATGGCGGTTGATATGCTTGGTGGTCGTACCGTTGCACTAGCTTTGGGTACAATGCTCTTAGCGATATCATTTGTGGTTTTTATTAGTCAAAAACAACTGCGGCGTCTTGACTGAGTGTGGCTGCCGCGATCGGGGGAAAAGGAATTGTTTCATTCGCGCTACTCAGGTACAAATTAACCTAGCTGGTCAGAACGCTTGCCCATGAGCTTCGGGACGGTGAACCCGAATGCGACGAAAATTATGAAGAGGTGTTTATAGAGGGTTACACTAGGGAACGGTTTGGTTTGGGTTCCGACTCAGCCGCATTCAATAATCTTGGGCACCATGCCGTACTAGATGCCAATGTTGTCCAATGTTTGATCGTCTATTCCAAAGTGATGTGCCACTTCGTGGATTACAGTGTTTCGTACTTCCCGCACTATCTCTTCGTTGGTAGTACAGACAGCTTCAATTGAGTCTTGGAATATCGAAATTTTATCTGGAAGCACCATGCCATAGTCGTCTCTTTCGGTTAGTGGGATGCCTTCATATAGGCCCAACAGAGATTTACCTTCTTTGACTACTGAGTAGGCAAGTTGATCGTTCGTGGCGCTTTCTTCGACAACCAAGTCAATATTGTCCATCTGTTGGAGTATTTTTTCAGGAAGCTGTTTTAGCGCTTCGCGAGCCAGTTTTTCGAATTCTGCAGTTTCCATAGTTACGGAATTTTACCACGGTATTGTCGGGATTTTTCGACTCGAACCCTGTCTCAGTCAACAACTAGGTATGCCTCCGATACAATGTTGTTGAATAACGGTGGATTGCTGATTGTCTCGAGTACTTTGTTGACCAAGACAGGGTTCGCCGATAAACTCACGCCGAGTCTGTCATTGGGCATATATACAATTGGGGCTGTCGTTTGTAATAGGTTTTCATGTCCAACCCAATAGTTTTGCTACGACATTTTGATTTTCAGCCGGGGGTACCGTGAGTTCTTCCGAGATTCAGCAAATAGCAGTAATGTGTCTGGAATATTGTTAGTAGAAAGGGAACTACAACATGAGATTGATTATTGTTGGTTCAGAATATGCAGGCAAGACGACTCTGGCTAATGAGATTGTTAAGTGGCGAAATTCTGTGATGGGCCCACCGACACCTTTGGGGATTGTTGAATACCATGACCACTTTACTTTACCTTGGGTCGGCCACTGGGACGAAATTTCAGATGAGGACCTGGAGAAATTTATGGAACTGGGACCGGAGCTTAAAGAGATGTTCCAGCGCTATCAGTTCTCCTACCACCTCAGCCCTATGTTGTACAGGGATACGGATCATATTCTGATAGGATTCCACATTGAGGAGGCTGTATACGCTCCCAGGTACTATGGGTATGGTAAGAAAGGTGAATATGGGGACCGAGAATCGATGGTGAGGCACATCGAGGCGGAGATTATTGAGCGCGCTCCTGACACAGTCCTCATACTGGTGAAAAGCAAACCCGAAGTCATCAAAGAACGTATGCGGAAGTATCCTCACACCCGGACGGTTCTACGTGAAGAGGATGTGGACGAGACGGTAGATTTATTTGAAGAGCACTACAACCACTCACTTCTGAGATACCGGTTTGTCTTGGATACCTCTGAGGCCACTGTGGAGCAGACAAGGGAGGAATTCGTAGAGAAAATAGGACCATTGCTCAGTGATTCTGATCGATTACGTATTCAGATTCATAGTACTCGACTCCTAGGGGGCTGATGGGTTCCGAATCTTACTCGGTGCAGTTTTTTTTAGAAGAGAATAAGGACATCTTCAAGCAACGTCAGGACCCTCCATTATTGAACCGTCGCAGGAAACCGGTTGTGACCTGGGCGATTCTTACCGTTAACGGCCTAGTTTGGTTGGCGACTACGGTCGATGGCGGTTCTGAAAACCTCGACGTCATGCTGAAATTCGGCGCAATGTACGGACCGTTCATTGCCGCTGGTGAATATTGGCGTTTATTCACTGCAATGTTTCTTCATTTTGGGGCCAGTCATCTCTTATTTAACTCTATATCGCTCCTAATATACGGTCAGATCGTTGAAAGGTTTTACGGTCAGTGCAGGTTCACAGGAATATACTTCTTTGCGGGACTTGTTGGAAGTATCACTAGTTTCATCTTCAATCCATTAGCTCTAGCGGCTGGTGCCAGCGGCGCTATCTTTGGTGTGCTTGGTGCGTTAGCTGCTTATTTTGTAGTTCAACGAGATGTTCTCGGGAGTTTCGGTCGGCATAATCTGATTGCTATTTTAGTTCTGATGACTATCCAGATCTTGTACGGGTTTAATATGACGGGTGTGGATAATTGGGCACATATGGGTGGTTTCTCAGCTGGATTTCTAATCGGATTTTGCCTTTCACCTAGATATGAGGACATGGTATCTCCTTTCGGAATACCAATTAGCTCAACCAAGGCAAACTTATTTGTCAGGGAATGGTGGATTGTTCCGGTAGGAGTCACTATGTTACTCATTGGCTGTATCATTGGCAGTGCGCGAGTTCCTGACAATCCCTTTGATCATCTTTTCGTTGCCGAACGCCATTACAAAAGCAATAATTTGCAACAAGCATTAGATGAGATAGAGAAGGCAATCGAATTGGAGCCATATCTCGGGGCGTCTTATTACTTACGAGGACGTGTATTGATGGAACTCGGTGACGATACTTCCGCGCTGGAGGAATTGGCCATGGCAGTCAGGCTTGGAGAAATCCGTATGCTTGGGAATCAACAGACTAAAAGGGACGCTATTGCATTTTTGGTTAGCATCGACCAGCGCGGGAACCGTTAATTCTATGTGTTTTGTAAAGGGGGCCTAATGTTGAGGTTGGCGTGGTTTACGACAGGCCGTGGACCTGGCTCTAGACGGCTTTTCAGTCTTGTGAGATCTGAGATAGAAGCCGATAAGTTGGATGCTTCTGTAGAGTTTGTGTTCTGCAATCGCGAATTTGGAGAGACTGATGCCACAGACGACTTCCTACGACTGGTCCAGGACTCGGAAGTGCCTCTTGTAACGTTTTCGTCGCGGCGATTTAGGAGAGAGCATGGAGGAG
>JASMAO010000188.1 GCA_030754315.1 SAR202 cluster bacterium | reverse complement strand
AACTTGAGGCCGGTGTTCCTACCAAGATGCTGATCCGGAAGGAACAGAACCTTCTCACCCTGATCAAACGCCCACTCAAAGGTGGCATGAGCGTTACTAGAGGTACAAACGATACCACCGTTGCGTCCGCATAAAGCCTTAATAGCAGCGGTGGAATTCATGTATGTAATGGGCACGATCTCTCCAATGCTAGGAACATCTTGAAGATCATCCCAGCAGTCCAGAACATCGTCTATCTGAGCCATGTCTGCCATAGAGCATCCTGCCTTTAGATTAGGGAGTATGACGGCCTGATCATTTCGGCTAAGAATGTCAGCCGTTTCGGCCATAAAGTGTACTCCACAAAAAATGATGTTCTGCGCATCCTTCTGTCTGGCTGCAAACTGAGACAGCTTAAAAGAATCACCTCGATAGTCAGTGAATCTGATAATTTCATCTCTCTGATAATGGTGTCCCAAAATCACAAGGCTGTTTCCCAAGACCTTTTTTGCCTCCCCAATGCGGACATCGAGTTCATCTGGAGACATCTTCATGTAAGAAACAGGCAGTTTCTGCCACCTAACACCCGCTTTAAATTCTACGTCTAGGGTCTTAGATTCGAGTCCTTCATCATCCCGACAGAACCCAGATTGTTCCAACTCAGTTGTTGGAATGACTGGTATCCTCGCTTTAGTCTGGATCATCGGCTACATGCTCCGGTGGTCTTGCTATTCAATACTATTACGCCTGCAGTAGCGCACCCTGAAGAGACCAGGGGGTACTTTCATATATCTTGACATCAAGGATTTCCCCAACCTTATCTGTTGCTTGGTCTATATAAACCAATTTGTCGTTACGACTACGGCCGAAGGCACGCCCATTTTTCTCATCTTCGACCAACACTTCCAAGGTATTTCCTTCCAGCCGTTGGTTAATTTCAGTTTGAACCCCAGCCTGTAGCCCTTCGAGGACCCGCAACCTCGCCTTCTTTTCCTCATATGGAACGTCATCCTCAAGATTCCTATCAGCGATGGTCCCTTCCCGTGTGGAGTAAGCGGCAAGGTGTGCTTTGTCAAAACGGACGTCCTCCATCAAATCGTACGTTTTCTGGAACTGCTCATCGGTCTCTCCACAAAACCCGACAATAACATCGGTACCGATGGAGGCATTTGGAACCTTTTCCCGTATCTTTTGAATCAAGACTCGGTATTGTTCATTAGTGTACCCACGGCGCATACGGGTCAATACGACATCGCCGCCTGCTTGAAAGGGCAGATTGAAATGCTCACACACCTTGTCAAGTTCCGCAACTACATCTATGATTCGATCGCTCATATCGTTGGGATGGGACGTCAAGAACCGTACCCGCTCAAGCCCATCAACGTCATTGACTTCAATCAAAAGATCGCTCAAATCTTGCTCATTTGACAGATCGTGCCCATACGAGTCAACATTCTGTCCCAGTAACGTAACTTCTTTGACACCACGCTGCACAAGCATCTCAGCTTCTCGGACTATTTCTCGCACAGGACGGCTGACCTCTCTGCCGCGGCGATAAGGAATAATACAGAATGAGCAGAACTTGTCACATCCGTGGATTATCGGAATATATGTGGCAACATCCGGACGTGCTGTAAGTGGCCCAACACATCCTTCTATATCTATCCCCATCCGGTCTCCCAACAACTCAATCAACGGATCATAATGTTGGGGACGCATAAAAACGTCCACGTAAGGGTATCGCTTCTCAAGTGCAGATGTATTTGGCCCTACCATGCAACCCATCAGGGCTATTATGCGGTTGGGTTCGTCCTGCTTGAGCGGCTTCAGGCTTGTGAGATTCCCAACGACCTTCTCTTCCGCGCTCTGCCTCACGACACAGCTGTTCAGCACGATAACGTCAGCGTCTCTAGGGGCTGTGGACGAGACAAGTCCCATCTGGTTCAGTGCGCTTTCCAAACGCTCCGAATCAGCCTGGTTCATTTGACAGCCTATAGACCAAATGTAGTATTTATTCATATGGAATTGGCGGAGGGAATGGGATTCGAACCCATGAAGGAGCTATAAACCCCTTAACCGCTTAGCAGGCGGCCGCACTAGACCACTATGCGATCCCTCCGTTCTGTAACCAATATATCAGACGTACAGGTACGCTACAAACAAATAGCTTGTGAATTCCGACACTATTCATTGAACCATCACGGTTTTCGTCTTGAAATATGCCTTTTATAGCTGTTTTCCTTCATTTGGATTTTCGCCAATGATGATGCCACAAACTTAGAGATTTTTTTCACAAATAAGCGTAACCCCTAGCATCATTGGATTTATATAACGGTGGTCCCTATCAAAACACCGCTACGATCGGTACTGCTATAAACTGCTAGATGGAAGCTCGGCTGCTTCTCTGAGAGCAACGTCCTCGGGGCTTTCCACCCACACATCTCCCCCAACGAAGTATTCCTTTTTCCAAATGGGCACAGTGTGTTTAATTCGATCTACCGCGTATTGACAGGCCGCAAAAGCAGCTTCGCGGTGCGGTGATCCAACTGCCACAACGAGGCTTATTTCCCCCACACCAAGATGCTTCACACGATGAACAAGCGCTATGTCTTCAATTCGATATTTCCTGCGTATATCGTCCGATATCTCACCCAATTTTTTTTCGGCCATCGGTTGGTAGGCTTCATATTCAAGATACTGTACTTTACGATCTTGGGTCGAATCGCGGGTGGTACCGAAAAACGTGACCACCGCTCCATTTGAATTCTTCTTGACCGAGGCACTGATAGCCTCGGGGTCCAGCTCCTGATCAGTTATCTCTATCACGTCAACCTCCACTTACCGGCGGTATCAAAGCCACCTCGTCTCCTTCTTTGAGAGAATGTAAGTGATCCCTGTACTCATGATTGACCGCAACTATCAGACGCCCCGGATCATCAATTATCTCTGGGTAACCAGAGATAATCTCTTCAGCCAAACGGCCTACTGTTGCACCCTTAGGAACCTCCACAGTTATACAAGACGTCCCCGCCTTTTCTCTATAACTTGCGAATAACCTAACATCGACGTTCAGTGGATATCCCCCTCATCTAAGATTATATCATCGCAAGCACAACATCCTGACGCATCCCACCAAGTTGGCAAAAGAACTATTGTGATAATTCAACATCATGCTAATACGCTCATAAAAGCTTACCAACAGACGATGGTGATCCCAATCCAGTCAATCCACACCGCTCCTGTTAACTTGTTGGTACAAGTATAATTGCAAAAATTCTGAGTGGAGGATTTGATGGATAGAGAAGAGATACGAAAACTCATAGTTGGTCCAATCGCAACCGTCCCGACACCTTTCGACGATCAGTATCGAGTTAACTATGGACTTATGGCTGATGCGACAGAACGGTGGATCGAAGGAGGCTTAGTAACAGAGAAATCAGTACTCAAAGTAGCCGCGGCGATGGGTGAAGGTCCCCAGTTGACTGAGGGTGAGTGGACGAAGTTGCTCAGAACCTGTGTAGAAGCCGCGAAAGGTCGCGTGCCCATAATGGGGGCTGTCCACTACAAAGATACAGTACGCACAGTGGAGGATGCCAAAAAAGCAGCTGATATCGGTGTAATCGGTTTACAGGTGTCACCACCTATTTTTAACCTGCCGTCCCAAGACGATTTGCTTCGATACTATAAAGCGGTTTCCGACAGCATTGATATAGGTGTCATGATATACAACACTCCATGGTTGCCCCACGGTGCCATCTATCCTGACACATTCAGGAAAATGTCCGATTTGGAATACATAGTTGCGATCAAATGGGCCCCTCCGGAAGGAATCGAATACAGTGAAATATTCGACCTGGTTGATATTTTTAACATCCTCGACAATTATGCGAACCCTGTAGAATGCCATAAACACGGGGGGCATGGATTCCTCAGCGACGGCGTGGCCGCTTACCCAACATGGTATTTAGGCCTATGGGACATGCTACTGAATGGCCTCCACGACAAAGGTCAAGCAGAGTGGGACCGAGTAATGACCCCACTACGCAGTTTTTACGCAAAAGTAGTATCGAATTCTGGGAGCGATGCGAAAGTTGAGAAGGGTATGTCCGAAGTAATGGGTCTCAGTATGGGACCACCACGGCCACCATCAATTCCATTGAGCACACAAGAAATGTCTGAAATCCGAACACTGATGCTGGACTGGGGATGGCCGGTACCACACACCGAAGCAGACCGGAGAGATAATGCCAACTAGATATTCAGCTTATCAGACCTCAATCGAAACACCGAGGCATCCACGCCGGCACCTTACAAATCTACATTTCGACACAACGGCTGCCCTGCCAGATACCACTAAGTAGTAGCAACTTCGAAACAGTTCTCGAAACAGCGCGATGCTTGGCTAGGCTAGGGTCCGTCGATTTCCAACTCACATTGGAATTAAATCCGCTGTTCAAACACCCAACATGGATCGTTTGGAATTTGTAAGGCCCCGATCAAACCGCAGTTTCCATATAAATATAATCCAATATTTAAAAGACTTTATGCAAACTCTTTCCTGCGTCGATTATCTTCGGCAGCTGCGACACGAGACCCTTCTGAAACGTTAACCCAATGCAATGCTACCGTACCTGCCACTATGATTAATAGAATCGATGTTACCGCCATCCGTGTATCAAACATTCCAGTTACAAAAACGTAGATCATTGGCCCAAATACGGACGATGCCCTACTCATAAATCCAAAAAATGAAAAGAATTCTCCACTCCTTGTCTCGGGAGTAATTTGAGCAAACAAACTTCTTGACAATGCCTGGCTACCTCCCATAACAAGACCCACGAACAAACCGAGAATCAACCATTGATATCCAGCCGCTATGTCCAGAGGCCTCCACAACAACTCTCGTATAGCTTCTGGCCACCAATCAACAGGCCCAGATCCCAAAGTAGAATTATGTAATGGACCAACCGCATTGCTGCCACCCAAGGGACCGTCTTCTATTGAAATACTGTACCGAGAATTTTCCGACAAATGGACGCTTGCAATTAGTTTTTTCACATCTGATGCGGTAAGACTCTGTTCAACCTTGACAAGCCCAGCTTCCTGGTTCCATAAAACGTCGATGCTAGAGGTTCCCAACTCTGGGGCACCATCTACAACGTACTTTGCCGAATCCGTCTGATAACTTATACGATAGTCAAATTCGCTATGTCTCGTGGGAATAAGAGGCACAATCGCCACACCCAAGAGTACGATGAGGCTCCACCCGGCAAGAGAAATTCTAAGCGCCTCTTTTGTATTAATACTACCGGCAATCCAGCTGAACATCATAGAGCCTGGAGCAGCGACAAACTGAATGATGAGGATAGTGCCCATGTTGAACGCTAAAGGGATACCAATTGTGTCGGCTGCGAATGCACCGGCAATCCCCAGCACTGTCTGAATCCCATCGTTGAAAAGCAGATAGGCACCCAAATAGATCAATATAACCTTGAATTTTGTAATCTGCCTAAAAGTTCTTCCCAATTCCTTTATGGCTAACGAACCTGCTTTGGCAGGACCGAGTCCTTCAATTGCGTTGTGAAGAGGAGGCTCTGGGAGTACTTTGAATGTCCACAGTGCCCAAGCAAACCACCACAATCCAATCGAAGCAATAGACCCACGCGTGACCAAGTCGGATATGCTCGTGCCTTCTGTAATCAGGTTCAATGCAAGGTGAATCAGGAGTAGCAATCCCCCGCCTACGTACCCGTATGCAAATCCTCTGCTACTGACGTCGTCAAGAAGCTCCCGAGGCGTAATATGCGGCAGGAAGGAATTGTAAAAAACGAGGCTGCCAGCGAATCCAATATTCCCAAGGATAAACGTCCCTAGTAACCACGCCCATGGATGTGACGTGTAGGCTGAAAAAAAGGCAAGCCCAGTAAATAGCGATCCTGCAATTGTATACACCCATAAAAGCGTCTTCTTTATGGCCACTCTGTCAGTGATTATGCCTAAAACTGGGCTGGATAAAGCAACGATCGCCGTGGAACCCGCAATCGCCAAACTCCACATCGAGCTACCCGTGAATGTAATCCCCCAAAAAGACGCTTCCTCACCAATGGCATCCTTGAAAAGAAAAACAAAATATACGGGGAAAATTGCAGCTATCCCGCTGGTTGCAAATCCGGAATTCGCCCAATCATACACGCACCACGCTCTAATAATTTTGCGATCTATTATCGGAAGGTCTTTTAGTTTTACCATTTCATCTGTTCCTGTTCTATGACCAGCACAAAGCCTTTCTCATTTGATACCAATCGGCCCATAGTGCTATTTAGAATGCGCACACAAGCGGTGTGTTCAAACATCGTATTGCCACTGTTACATAAGGAATCGTAACAATCAATAGCCCATGCTTCAGCATCCATGTTTCTCATGTGATACTTTAAATGGGACATGTCAGCGGCTGTTCCCACAATTTACGAATCTATCATTTGTCCAACCGGGCCAGGCAATCCTCGCAATGGGGAAGCCGCTATAGTGGAGTTGGCAAATGGGGAATTGCTTTTAGCGTACACCCGGTTCGGTGAATGGCTTCCCGGATCATTTGCTGAAGACGCAATAGAACTGAAGCTTGGAAGCGACCATTATCCAGCCGATATAAGAGCCTGCTTTTCTAAAGACAACGGCTACACTTGGAGTGACCCATGTTTATTCCAGGAAAATGTCGGTGCAATCAGTGTGATAGGCCCTTCCTTTCTTAGATTACAAAGTGGAACACTGCTATTCGCGTTTGAAATCAAGAATGACGCAACCAGCGACACCCACGCATACGTCCGATCATCCACAGATGAAGCTTGTACTTGGAGTGAGCCAGTCTTGGCTACTCCCGAGGACGGATATGTAATAGCCAATCAAGGATCAAGAGGCATGGTGCAAACCGACACTGGTAGGGTGTTAATGCCAGCCAGCAAGGCTGTATCTATTGACCAGAACGCCCGAGCCTACCATATGGCTTCAACCTGTTTCGTCTCAGATGACGAAGGACAAACTTGGAAACGCAACGCTGAGTACATGGACTTACCAGCTACCCACCATGGTTTGCAAGAACCCGGCATCGTGGTTCTCAGCGACGGTACCCTTTGGATGTACATGCGAACAGAATTGGGTACCATATATTCCTCCTACTCCACAAACGATGGCGACAATTGGAGTACACCTCGCCCAACGGAGTTGATCTCACCCTTATCACCTTCAACGGGGACGCGGATTCCACACAGTACCGATTTACTAATGATTTACAACGACCGGAGTATTGAGCCACACAGCGCAGAATTAAGTGACGTATTCCAAAAACGAACCCCCCTATCCTCGGCGGTGAGTAGCGACAGCGGCCGTACCTGGCATCACCACAAAACCATAGAATCCG
>JASMAO010000187.1 GCA_030754315.1 SAR202 cluster bacterium | reverse complement strand
GTATACCCAACTTGAACATGACTCGATTTTTGATAGCTAGTACTGTGACGATCAAAAGAGCTACAACAAAGATTGATAACAGGATGCTCATGATGATGTTCATGTCGGCGCCGAAAAGATTTTCCAAAAATTACGTCCTTTACCAGTTAGGTATAGACCATCTCTAGTACTCGTATTCTTGATGCAAAATGATTGAAAACGTCTTCGGTGTTAATTCTGCGGTTATATATTTTCTTTCAAGAGGCACTAATTCCATCATCCGTGACCAAGCCATCACGCATTCGAACTATTCGGTTTGCCAAACTTCCGACTTCATCTGAGTGGGTCACGATGATGAATGTTTCACCCGAGTCGTGGTTCAGTTCGGTCATCAGGTCCATTATTTCTTGTGATGATTCGCTGTCTAGGTCGCCTGTAGGTTCGTCTGCCCAGACGATAGCCGGTTTATTTACCAAGGCGCGTGCGATAGTTACGCGTTGGCGTTGCCCACCAGAGAGTTGGCTTGGCTTATGCTCCGACCGATCGGCGAGTCCGACTCGATCCAAAAATTCCATCGATTGGCGACGGGCTTGGCTGGCCTTAACGCCAGAAACCAATAATGGCATTTCTACATTTTCGACTGCGCTGAGGACTGGAAGAAGATTGTAAAGTTGAAAAACAAAGCCCATGCGCTTCGCTCTGTAGTCGCTTCGGTCATCATCATGCAGATTATGTATGACTTGCCCCTCCACTATTACTTGTCCAGCGTCGATTTCATCAAGGCCTGATAGGCAATTTAATAGAGTAGTTTTCCCACAACCACTAGGGCCCATTATGGCCACCATTTCCCCGCGACTTACCATCAAATCAACGCCACGAAGTGCGGCAACTCTCAGGGACCCAGTGTCGTATGTCTTTACTATGGACTTGGCGTCTACGATCAAATTGTCCATCTAGTTACCTCATATTGTGGGCGTACCACAACTGTCTCTCCGCGCGAGAAGGCTGTTAATTCACGCACAACATTAAATGTACACCCTTGAATTATTGCTGACTAGTACTGGATGGAGTTGTCGCATCAGCAATCCGGTCTATATCATTCATTTGATGTTTTACGGATATGCTGGAGTAGCGCGTGAATATAATGGTGGTAGGATCTGGAGCTGTAGGAGGGTACTTTGGTGCGGTGTTGGCTCGAGCTGGCCACGAAATTACGTTTATTGCAAGGGGTGACCATCTCGAGGCCATGCGTGTCAGGGGTTTACAGATCGAGAGCGTTACGTCTGGTCGTTTTACAATTGAGGCTAATGCAGTTCCGTCACCGGGTGGTTCACAGAAAGCGGATCTAGTCCTTTTTTGTGTCAAGAGCTATGACAATGAGAAGGCCATAGCAACGATGGGACTCAGCGTTGGCCCGCATACTACTATTTTGACATTGCAAAATGGATTAGGTAGTGGTGATGAGCTAGCTGATGCATTTGGCAAAGAAAATATACTGCTCGGGGCCACCTATATCGACGCTGTGAAGAGGGGGGCTGGTATTATATCAGAGCATGGAGGCGATTGCAATATTATATTTGGTGTTGAGAATGGCGTAAGGACACAAAAGGCTGTTGATGTCCATAATGCCTTGATAGATGCTGGTATCGATGCCATTCTTTCTAAGACAGTTACGGTGGATCTTTGGAGTAAACTCATTTACATCTGCGCACTTAGTGGCATGACATGTGTTACTAAAGGAACGATGGCCGAGGTTTTGGACACACCAGAGACCCGAGACATGTGCTGGCAAGTTATGAGGGAAGCGGAGGCGGTTGGTCGTGCCCGAGGAATAGCTCTTGAAGAAGATGTAGTTAGCGTGAAGATGGAGATTCTCCAAGCTGAAAAGCAAGAAATACTCTCTTCAATGAGAACCGATCTGGACAGAGGGAATCCGTTGGAAGTTCACGTGCTAAATGGAGCGGTTTCTAGAATGGGCAGAGAGGTCGGTATACCGACGCCAGTTAACTCGTTTATTGTCAATTCACTGGCTATTCATCACAACCGAGCTATGGTTGATCGTGGTTTGGACTCGTGAACCAAACAGGGGTGTCGCTGTTGGCGCCCCTGTTTGATTTACGGGTACTGCTGTTGTTTGCGGTCTAAGTGCCGAACCGTACTTCTGCTACCGAGTCACTGTATTCGACTCCCTTGGTTGCCCAGAAGATCTTCGCTATTTTGTCCACCGATTCTACTAGCTTCTTAGCGGAGTCGATATCGACGTTCTGTTTATTGGAGGAAGCGAGTTTGGTGGTCTCCCAAATCGTTGAATGCAGATCTGGGTACTTTTCTAGATGCTCAGGCTTGAAATAGTCGTGCCAAAGTAAGTCAGCCTCATGCTTGACTAGCTCGGCGTGTTCCTCCTTGACTGCTATGTAACGACCAAGCGTATTTCTATGTGCAGTGTGCTCAGCGTGATTTCCATTTTCCGGATAGTCTAATGCCTGGATACGCATGACCATCTTTAACACAGTCTGAGCAGCGATCTTAGCGGTCACTGGGTCGTAAATGCCGCAGGGTATATCGCAGTGAGCATGTACATCAGTTACCCGAAAGAAATCTCTTATTAATGGCATCCCTATCATAGCACCAGTTCCTCCTTAGTAGAGTTCGTTTGGGCCATCAAGCGTATCCCACCGGTTGTCCTTTAGCAACCCCAGTTCTCTCACACGGTATCAAGTTACAGTTGCTAATAAGTTTGGTGTTTGCTCCCGTGGGTCCTGCTGAATAGAATGCGTAGAGACAGTGGCGGATCTCGGAGGCACATTTTGCGTTGGATGTGGCATCGCGTAAATTCAGTTAGGAATCATGGCTGCCATAGAGTTGTTGGGGTAAGCATGGAACCAGGGATTTGTTTTGGTGATCGACTGCTGGTCACTCTCACCCCCCATTTCGAATATAAGCCAAAAAGAGGGGACATCGTTGTTGTGAATGAACCAGGTGAAGGCAAAAGGCATTTTCTGAAGCGCTTGGTTGGTCTGCCCGGTGAAACTGTGGTGTTTGATGAGGGACTTATGTGGATCGATGGTAAGCACCTCGCTGAGCCTTATCTTAACGGTCTGCCCGCTGCTCTAGGCCTTGGTTACATGGAGTGGGTTTTAACAACAGGTGAATATTTCGTTTTGGGTGACAACCGATTTCACAGTACAGATAGTCGCGCATTCGGGCCAATAGCTCTAAAAGATATTGTGGGGAAAGCGTGGTTTCGTTATTGGCCGTATTCAAAAATTGGTAGATTACATTGATCCAAATCTCAATAGGTCGCTAGGAGTACAGTATGCACTCTTGGTGGTTTGAGATACAGTCATAGTTTCGTTGGGGCACTTGATTTAGCTTCAATTGTACCTATATGTAATCAATGATTCCCTTTGTCTGAAGTCAAACTAATTGTTCTTCTTGGAGAGCCAGTTAGCGACCTCTTTGGCGTGGTAACTGATGATGATGTCGGCGCCCGCCCTTTTGATAGCAGTCAGTATCTCTAAAGTCACACGGGGACCATCCAGCCATCCGTTTGCTGAGGCAGCTTTTACCATCGCGTATTCACCACTTACGTTGTACGCAGCTACAGGTCTCGAGAACTGTTTCTTTGCGGCGGATATTATGTCGAGGTATGGAAGTGCTGGCTTGACCATCAAAATGTCTGCTCCCTCTTCGACGTCCTGTTCTATTTCTAGGAGGGCTTCATTTGCGTTGGACGGGTCCATCTGATACGTCTTACGATCCCCAAAGGACGGGGTAGACTCAACTGCTTCTCGAAACGGTTGGAATAAGGAGGAGGCATACTTGGCCGAATACCCCATTATAGGAGTGTCGGTGTGCCCGGCCTGGTCGAGTGCGGTGCGAATTGCTACGACCTGCCCGTCCATCATAGCAGATGGTGCTACCATACTGGCGCCAGCCTCAGCGTGGGATACAGCGATTTTAGCCAGCAGATTTAGAGTTTGGTCGTTGTCTATATGATCGTGCT
>JASMAO010000186.1 GCA_030754315.1 SAR202 cluster bacterium | reverse complement strand
ATACCACAGCAAACGTCCCCTAATCGGGAGCGGTTTTAAGACTTTTGTCCAGCTGACCCATTTCTATCTTCGCTCTACCGCCCGTACCCTCATAGAAGTTATATGCATGAGAGTTATCGTTAGCCGGGTTTGAGAACCAGGCCGCCTGTTCTTCCATTTCATCCAGCTCAAGTTTGGTCAACGGTTCAGCTGTAACGACCAGCATCATCGCCTTGAATTCCTTCTGTGAATTCAGGTAGTCAGGATAACGCTGCCCGTGTTTTTCTATAAATTCCTCAGCGGTGACGGTTATCTTGTCTTTTGCTCTGAAACACCCTCCGCCAGTGGTGTCAAATCCTTCACATTCATGAAATTCCTTCGGAGTGGAGGATGCAATGTTCTCGAAATAGACGATATCTTCAAGATCATCTGGACCTATCAATCCCATCAAATAAAGCTCAAGGTTGCTGTACGGAACAGCGTTACCTCCTTGAGCATACAGCCCAAAGGCATCGTTGGACCTCATCGGATCGGGATGGCTTGCCTGGTAGTGCTGGTACCCCAATCCGAAATCCGTACTGGTAGTTGCCATTGGCAGTTCCTTCAAGCTGGCACTGGCAAATCCTCCGAGCTGTCCTCCAACATTTGATATACCCCAGTGACTGGCGGCTGACTTCGATTCAACTCTAGTGAAGGACGAGGCAAATTTAAAAGTTTCACTCCCCAGGGAGCGATTGCCCCATGTATGCATCAACTCGTGAAGAGTTGGACCGCTGAAAGCGGACCTCCATCCGAAATGTATTATCCCGTTAAGTCTTTCTTCAGAACCGATTCCCTCTTTACGAACAAGCAGGTCGTAATCACCACCGATTCCGGATATCTTGTTTCTTACTCCCTGGTAGACTCCCACATAGTCGGGAATGAAATCCTTAGAACTGGCGTTGTTATTGGCAACGAAAATCCAGTCAAAGTCATCCTCAAACTCATCGTATACACCTTCAAGCAGCGTCTGAAATTCACCCGGATCGGACAGGCCGCTTGAGTTTAATATTTCATACGTAAGATCATCGACAATCATTTGCGCAACGTTGCTGCTGGCATTCAGGGTAATATCTCTTACGATCCAGTCCCTGGGTGGCGGGGCGGTGCGCAATTCCGCTACTTTAGTATCCAGCGCATCCGGGTCCAATATCCCGTTTGCTGCGTACATCCAGTCAATATCTCCTTGAAAATAGCCCCGGCCGAACAGGCCAAGCGAATTATCTTCCGTCGGGCTTATCCAGCCAGAAAAACCGTCCTGTCGCGCAAGCTTGAGATCTTTGTTGGTTTCATCGTAGTAAGCTATGTGAACATTTCCTGTTTCATCCACGGCAATAGAGGTGTATTTCCCGACGTCACTTCCATCAGCCGGGTCATCAACAGTTTCTCTTCTCCAGTTGAAAAGGCTCATTTTATCGGGACGTGAGCCCATAGCATATTTCAATGCCTTCTTGGTCTTATCATAGTAAGAGATGTGAACCTTTTTTTCGCTCTCGACTACCAAGCTGACGTGGGAGTAGGCACTGAAATCGTCTACAGGATGATCATGCCAGGACCACCCACCTGAACCTGAATTCAGATCTGTATCCCAGTACCCCAAAGCAAACCTCAGGTTGTCGGATACTCCCTCCGAGTAAGCAGTATAGGGTCTTCCTTCAGAATCTATGCCGATCGATGTATGAGCACCATAGTAAGGCACTGTACTTGTTGAAACTCTATTAGCCTCGACCGTACCCTCACTGCTCAAATTCACGAAGGTCCAATCCCACGTGTTAACTGCAGTCTGTAACCCGTATGCGTGTTTGAACACCCCTTCGGAGCTGTGGTAGACGATGTGTAGATTGTCGTCACTATCAATTCCCAGGCTGGCATACCTGCCAACATCCCATTGTGAAGATCCATCATCCACAGTCTCACTATCCCATGACCACTGGCTGGTGGTTGCGTTCCATTCTGCCCCCCATTTATGCCTGAGGCCAAGCGAGGGATCGTAATAGACGATATGTGGAGCACCATTGGAATCGGTCACTATACTGGTGTTCTGACCCACATCCGTCTCGTATGCACCCGGCCCTGTTATCTGGTCAGGAACCCACCAAGTCCATCCTTCCGACAGTACTGCACTCATCGAATATCCAAGTTCTTCATCAGAATTTTGAGGTTTGATCAGGTATGAAATATTCTTTCCTCCATCCTGAGTCACGTCTATATCGGCGTATCGACCAAAATTGGTCCAGTTCGCCGGCGTCTCGGGAGACGTACTGGTACCTGTTGCGGTGTTAAATTTAATGTAGTTCAGGTCGTCGGTGCTGTCATTGGAGTAGACTATGTGCATCAGACTCTGACCGTCATCATGGACATGGTGGTCCATCCCGGTATGCATCCCAACATCCTGGGCACCCTGAACAGTATCTATAACCCATTGTGAACCTCGAGTCACCAGTTCGGGTTTGTTTTTAATAAAGTTCCATTCAAAATCGTCGGGTAGGTTAAATAATTCTGTCGTCCCGTCAACCGTCAGGGAAAGCTGTTTTTCGGGGACACTCACGCTCACGATAACATCGTGCCAATCATCCATGGCTATGGCTTTGTCCGAAACGAAAAAGCGTTCAGAGCTGTTCAACGCAACCTCTACGTTACACTGTTCGTTCACGAAGACACTCATATAGTTACCACCGGAAAATAATGTTCTCGACGGCCCCAGGGCTTCCCATTCGGGACCACCCCAAAAGTCTTTCGAAAAAACGTCTCCATTGGCTGGAGGTCTAGAGGTGAAACTGTCCGGTTTTACACGAGCTGCAATAGTGAAGGAATTGCGATGCAGCGGCTGTCCGTTGCCTATCCCCCCTGTGGCCTGATTGACGTCGGACTGATTCTTCTGATCACCCACCCAGACACTCGCTATAGCTCCATACCCGATGTCATCGCCGTGTCGGTCCACAGGCGGTTTTAGCGTAAGAACGGATTCTCCGTATCCGACGTTTCCATATATGCCCCAGGGCCTCCCATCTGACACAGAGTTTCGCTTGGTGCGTATGAAATCCCAGAAACCAACATCAGTTGTATTCTTTGCCTCGTTAGTCCCTGTTACAGGATTGTGTACGGGCAATTCTTGTCTATAAGTCCTCACGTACCGAACGGATTGCTCCGGGTTATCATCTGTGACGTGATATGACGGTTCAACCGCGATTTCCGAGGCGTAAACCGGAGCCTCGTCTTCCCAGGTTCTTACTCCGTCCCACGCTTTTTCAAAATATTCGGTATACCCCACAGCATACACATAGTTGCTATCCGGGCTTACCGCAACGGACTTAGCACCATTAATTCCTTCAACGAACGGGGTACCTTTGGAGTCATACTTGACGCCACCGTCCCTACGGGCTTGAAGGAATGTGAGAGCACCTGTAGAAGAGTCCCTTTCAAATACCGCGATCGCGTCCCCGCCTGTTCCGGCCACATATACATAGTTTCCGTCAGGGCTTACGGTTACTGACCTTACAGCGTCCAGACCGTCGGCACCGTTCTCACCGTCTCTGTGCACTTCAACAAAAGTTAGGCCACCGCTGGATATGTCTTTTGAAAACACCGCAACCGCGTCGTCGCCATATCCCACAGCGTACACATGCTTGCTGTCGGGGCTTACCGCTACGGACCCGGATCCCATACTCTGAAGGCCGTCAACACCGTTCTCGTCATCCTTATGGGCTTCTCGGAATGTGAGAGCACCGGTGGAGGTGTCCCTTTCGAATACCACGACCGCGTTCTCGCCATATCCCGCAGCATATACATGTTCACCATCAGGGCTTACAACTACTGATACGGCATGGTAAAGACCATCAACTCCACTCTTATCGTACCCTCCCTCATGCACTTCAAAAAAAGTGAGAGCACCGGTGGACGCGTCCCTTGAAAATACAGCGACTGAGTCGTCCCAATATCCCGCAGCATATACATTTTTACCGTCAGGGCTTACAACTGCGGACCTGACACTGTGAAGGCCGTCAACCCCGTTCACTCCATCCTTGACCTTCTCAACAAAGGTTAGATCGCCGGTGGAAGAATCTCTTGAGAACACCGCAAGTGCGTTGTCCTTTTCACCTGCAGCGTAGACATGTTTGCCGTCAGGGCTTACCGCAACGGACCTCACACCCCTAATACCACCGATGCCTTTCTCGCCATTCGAATGCACCTTCCGGATAGAAAGAGCGCCTGTGGCATTGGATCTTGAGAATACCACGATGGCTTCGTCATCATATCCGGCAGTGTACACATGTTTGCCGTCAGGGCTTACAACTACCGATACGGCATTGCGAAGCCCTTCCACTTCATCCTCACCATCCATCTCAATATCATTGAATGCGAGTTCACCGGCGGCGCCAACAGTGTATACAACAGCCGCATCGTTTGATAACAGTTTCCATGGTACGTCAGGGTCCCCTTGAGAATAATCTACTCTTTCCCAGGTCAATGAGTCGGGATCGGTTATCCAGAGCGGTAGCTCGGGCCTGTCGGGATCCAAACCCTCATACCGGGATATTGATTCCCCAGGAACATGGTCCACCGAACGGGCCATGTCATATATAGGTCCTTCGTCCGGATAAAAATAGCTCTTCGAATCATTTCCATGACCTAGGTCAGCCCTCATCAGCCTCCCGGACGGGTAGTAGACTGCGTATTCCCAATTGCTTCCGCCTGCCTCCTCATTTTTGAATGCCAGATTAATAATGAACACGTGGAATAATCGGTTTTCGTTCCCACATTAAGGACTATGCATCCCAGCTAAACATGCCTGAGTTTTATGATATCAAACAAGTGTGTTGTTCAAAAAATATATTCGGATGTTGTAAACAACTTCAACAGTTGCCGGACTTGGCAACCGCCCAAGTTGACTCGGCACTTAGGTTTTTCGCGAGAATATTCCCATCACGAGTAATATGCCACACCGATGGAGTGTCCTTAGCAGTAGCGTCCGCGGGTCTTTCTCCGCTAACCACCACCCACAAGTGATTTGAGGGATCCCATGTCGTCGAAATCGATTTGGGGTCAATGGTTGGATAGCAGGGAGAAAGGTGTGTCCACAATCTCCTCCTCGCGTCATCACCACTGCCTATTACGGGACTGCATCCAGCCGCAAGCCCGCTTTTATCTCCACCTTTACTGCCGGCAACTGCACCGACCATTTTCGAAACTTCCGCGGCACGGTCATTTAACGGCTCAATATTTGCATCTCTTTTAACACTCCAAACTCCGTAATCGTCCTGGGACTCAGGGACCGTTACCACTACCCATGCTCCTGTCCTGCGGTCCTTCTGGGCTGAAAATACCCCTAGGCTCATCTCTGGTATACATCTTGCAAGGTGAGCCCACAGAGTAGTCACTGCATCGCCGTCTGTTAGCACGTCATTTGCTGCGGGCTGCAAGATGCCGGTGTCGCATTCTGATTCGATATACTTCTGCCACAACTCCCCTCTAGCATTGTGTGGGCTGACGTCACCATTTTGATTAACCCTCCATGTGCCGAACTCCTGAGGCGAACCTTGAATGGGCATTACCATCCACTCACCTCTAACACCCAGTTGTACATCAAGATGGTTTATTTCGACGGGAACGCATTTTGTAAGGTGAACCCACATAGCCCTTACTGCAGTTGACTCATCCGTCACCACGGGAACAGGGGAAGGCGTGGGAATGGGTCCGGAGAACTCTGGAACCATTGTCGGAGCATTGGATCTCTCCGATCCCCCTTCACCCGATACCAATCCTTGATCCTCTTCATCATCGCCCCCGCATGAAACTACAACAGCTGCCAATAGGCAGAGCAATATCAGAACAATTTGTCTCTGAAATTTAGTTTTCATCTACAGTTATCCTAAGTTAAAGCCGAATTTAGATAGTGCTACTCTAGGCCAGATCAAAGATTTACAAACCCTTTGATTGCTTCTATGAAAGTTTCAGGCTGATCGACCATTACCACGTGACCAGCGCTACTTACGTCAACAGATGAAACTTCTCTTCCAAGGCGTTTCATTTTTTCGATAGTGCTGTCATCCACTAGATTGCTTTCTGCTCCCCTGATTTCAAGTATGGGGCATTGTATTGACTCTATTGCAGACCAATACCGGCTAATTAGCGAACTATCTGTCATATCAGGAAGTGGATTATCAAACCCATCTAGATCCGCCTTCCAGGTCCATGATCCCGAATCGGTTTGCCTCAATCGTGCCTCAGTATCCTCCCGGAGGCGAGTGTCCGAAGCTAGTTCATTTCCGGATCTAATCCAATCGAAACCATGTTCCAGCGTCTCGAATTTCATAGGAGTTGGGGGCGCCGGGGGAGCCTGCAATCTCTCCGAAGAAGGTTCCGGAGCTATGTCCACCATAACGATCCGTTGAACGAGATCGGGATTGTTGACGGTAAAAAGTATTGAGTGCCACCCTCCCATAGAACAACCAACAAGAGTGATCTTTTCAAAATTATTGCCTTTGATGAATTCTGAAAGATCTTCTACAAATCGGTCCCGTGCATAACCGTCTTTCGCCCAATCACTGTTCCCGTGTCCCCGTTGATCAATCGCAAAAACATGGTATTTAGACGAAGCAAACTCTGCGAACTCTCTCCAGGATACCGCTGAGTTCGTATGACTGTGGAGGCAGATCAGCACCGGATTACCTGGGTTTCCCCACTCGTAATAAGCAAGTCTGAGCCCATTGATTCTAGCTATTTTTACTGGCGGCATAGAGGACATAAGACGCTCCTACACTCAAATTTTTCTGCACATAAGGTATCAGTTAAATAACCCCTATTACTACGGTCCTCGCTTACACCTCCATTACGTAAAGGCACCATGATTTACTGCTATTAGATCGGCTCATAAGTCAGATGTGGTTTTGGATAGTAAAAAGGAATAGGGCTAACTCACGGAAATTTCAGGCTGTGAGAACCGATACTCTGAGAATTTTATTGCACGCGTTCAGCTAGCCTGCAAAATAGCCGCAAATAAGGCACATTAGACCCCTGGTAATGATCTAAATGCAGAACGCACATATACCAAATTTGCATCTCAACACATGTTCGAAGTGACTTGATTCGTTTCAATTAGGGATTATCATCGGTCTAATTCGTTTGATCTTCTAAAAACAGAAGAAGGCTAGATGGGCCTTTAAGACTATTCAACTTTGATGCTTTCGCGAATATTGAATTTGAATACTGTAGGAAGCCTTTTAAGATATATGCGAACTAGATTCGGAGCCTAGCAGGAATGATATCTACTCAGGTAGGGACAAAATGAATCAAGCCTTGGAAGGGATTACTGTACTAGACTTCGCTCAAGGAATGGCGGGTTCAATCGCGACAATGATGATGTCAGATTTTGGCGCTGACGTTATCAAGGTAGAACCGCCGGGAGGGGACCAATACAGGGCCTTTCCGCAATCCCTGCTTTGGAATCGCGGGAAAAAAAGTATCGTTCTGGATGTTAACGATAAGGAAGATCTCAACGAGCTAAGGAAGCTATCGCTAAAGGCAGACGTAGTAATAGAAGGGTTTGAACCCGGATTCGCCGATTCTCACGGGTTTGGATACGAGACTTTAAAGACCGATCATTCTGGCCTGGTCTACTGCTCTATAACAGCTTTCGGACCCAAAGGGCCGTATGCCAAGTACAAGAGCTATGAAGGCCTGGTACAGGCCAAGAGCGGAAGGCTCATGACATTTGCCGGCCTTACCGGACGGGAAGGTCCTAATTTTGCTTCAGTCAAGGTGGCCAACCATTCCGCAAGCATGGCTGCTGTCAGGGGTATCATTTCAGCTCTCATGGTGAGAGACAGGACAGGCCTAGGCCAACGGGTGGAAACCAGTCTCCTGCAAGCAATGACCTACTACGATATGCACCAGTTCCTACTCTGGCAGATGATGATCAAGTATCCGGAGACTTTCGACTTTGATCCAACCACCGTAGCAAAGCGACCCTCCCCAATCCAGTACTTGCCAGTGAGAACCAAGGACGGAAAGTGGATGCAACTGGCCAATCTAATAGAAAGGCTGTTCAGGTCAGAAATTCATGCTATTGGCCTAGGGTATATCTATGACGATCCTAGATTTGCCGCAGCCCCTAATCTAGCTGAGGAAGAGGATCGAGAGGCCCTTCGAAGGATGATTCTGGGCAGGATGAGCGAAAGGACTTTTGATGAATGGATGGACCTCTTTGTAAACAAGGAGGGAGATGTGGCCGCAGAACCTTTCATGACGTCGACTGAGGCATTATCTCACCCTCAAATGATTCACAATGGCCACGTCCAGGAAATCGATGATCCTACGGTTGGACCGATGAAACAGCTCGGGCCTGCCTTCACCATGAGTCCAATGTCTCCTAGAATCCAGGGGCCGGCTCCCCTTCTGGGCCAACATAACGACGAGATCATTTCGAACACAATTCCTGACGTACAGTTGGGCAAGTCCAATGGATCAGATCCTTTACCCGCGCACCCCCTTGAGGGGGTTACCGTACTTGATCTATCGACTGTAATAGCCGGACCGCTTGCAGGTTCACTAGTAGCAGAGCTAGGGGCACGCGTGATCAGAATTGAAACGCTGGCCGGAGACTGGATGCGTTTAAGTAATAACGGCCTCGCCTCTAACAGAACGATGGCCGGAACTGAAGGACTTTCTATAGATCTAAAGACTGATGAAGGACAAGAGATACTCAATCGTTTGATACCAAGAGTGGACGTACTCATGCACAACATGCGTCCAGGAGCCCCAGAGAGGGTGGGCATCGGATTTGAACGTGCCCGGGAACTAAACCCAGACATAACTTACGTGTATATCGGAGGTTACGGATCCACAGGACCCTACAGTCACAGGCCCGCTATGCACCCGATCGGTGGTGCTGTCTCCGGCGGCGCGATTACCCAGGCCGGAAGAGAGTCGATACCCCCCGCAGACGCCGAACTTACGATGGATGAGATCGTACGAGTTTCAAACAGGCTGGGGAGATCACAGGACGTCAATCCAGATCCGAACACGTCAATGGTTGCGGCAACGGCTTTAGTTATGAGTCTATACGCAAAGGAGCGAACAGGAAAACCACAGTATGTGGAAACAACCATGATAGGGGCAAATGCCACTGCCAACGCCGATGATTTCTTTGATTACCAGGGCAAGCCTGCCAGGGCAATACCCGACGCAGATGGGTATGGCACTAGCGCTTTGTATCGAATTTATAAGGCCGACGGAGGATGGGTTTTCTTGGCGTGTCCAATGGAATCGGAATGGAGTCCCCTCTGCAAGGCACTAAGTCGTGAAGACCTGATAGGTGATAAACGATTCCGATCCGCCATAAGTAGGGCTGACAATGACCTGGAACTTATAGGAGAGTTTTCATCGGTATTCACCGAGAAGACTCCCGAAACCTGGGAGAAATATTTGACTTCTCAGGGTATAGGCTGCGTCAGGGTAGAAGACAGCAACATGTACAATTTTTTCAGTGATGATGACCATGTAAAGTTAAATAAGTTCACAACTGACGTGTATCACAAGAGATTTGGAAAGTTCTGGCGATACTCCCCTGTCCTCAATTTCTCCAGGACGCCGAGCAAGGCAGGACCAGGAATCTTAAGAGGAGAGCACACCGTGCCCATTCTTACTGAACTTGGTTACACCATGGAAGATGTGGCTAGGCTCAGGGAAAAGAAGGTATTGGACTGGGAGGAACCCAAAGATCTGGCCTAAATCATCCGAAACAATTCAAATCTTGGGTAGTCAACACTCCGCATTCGATAACGTCTCAGAAGGAACTTCCGACTGATATCTGCTCTGCTTTGACCATCCTATTATTCTTGCCGTTTAATCCAAGATAACCTGCAAATTTTTCGAAAGCTTGACAGAGTTACCCCCCGTGCCATGATGAGGTCATTCAGTCAACAGATACCAATTATCCTTAAGGGAGATGTCCATGTACTCGTGGCGTTTGGTATCGATACATACAAAAGTGTTGCAGGGAGGAAGGAAATGACTGTCACAACCGACACTGCTTTGATATCACACCTTATGAGACGAGCTGGATTTGGCGCCGCGCATGAAGAGATCGAAGCGTATGCAGAGATGGGTTATGAAGCCACTGTGGAAAAGCTACTCGATCCAGAATCAGAGCCGGCCGTAGATAAATACTCTCTTATGCGAAGGCATCCTATAACAGAGGTCCCCGGCGGAGCTTCTGGACCAGGACAGGCGAACTGGCTCTATTTTATGCTCAACACGAAGCGCCCTCTTCAAGAAAAAATGACGCTGTTCTGGCATCACGTCTTCGCAACAGGTAATGCGAAAGTCGACAACTGTAATCACCTTCTCGATCAGATAAGCATGCTCAGAGAAGAGGGAATGGGTAACTACCGCACAATGTTGCTAAACCTTGCGCGGGATCCTGCCATGATCTTCTGGCTGGATAATAACGAAAATCACAAGAATGCTCCTAATGAAAACTGGGGCCGCGAGCTTCTAGAACTTTTCTCGCTTGGAGTAGGTAACTACACAGAAACTGACGTCTTTGAATGCTCACGAGCGTTCACCGGATGGACCATAGGCGCCAAGATGCCAAGATATCCGTATGGTAGGCATCCCTGGACTTTCGAGTTCAGAGCCGAGGATCACGATTATTCAGAAAAGACTTTTCTTGGGCGTACCGGGAATTTCGATGGTGAAGACATCATCGACATCATTCTCGATCAGAAAGCATGCTCCCAGTTCATAGCTCGACACCTCTACAGTTTCTTCGTTGAGGACGAGCCACAGGTGCCAGCATGGAACATTGAGGAGCCACGAAATCCCGAAGCCGTCTCATATCTCGCTGATCTGCTAGTCGAATCCGGGTACGAAATAAAACCCGTTCTCAGGGCTCTATTCAATTCCAATTTCTTCAAAGACTCTGCCTATAAAAGGGTTAAGAGTCCAGTCGAAGTCGTCGTAGGCACCTTGAGGTTAGTTGAGGACGTGAAGGGAGCCGACCCTAGACTGGAGTCGACAGCGCGAGAGCCCGGATATATGGGCCAGGACATACTGGACCCTCCTAGTGTTGAAGGGTGGCATACCGGAAGAGAGTGGATAAACAGTGGGGCACTGGTCAAGAGGGTTAATTTCGTATCTGACAGGATGAGTGATCCCGAGCTTCCGGGGGTTAAGAAAATCATCGCAAGAATCGCTGATACGGCAGAATCCATGTCACCCGAAGCGTTAGTTGAAAGCTGCCTCGACGAGATGGGACCGCTACCCGTAAAACATGAGACTAGGGAAGAGCTAGTTTCGCATGCTAGGGAACAGGGTGACCTCAGCTGGGATAACAACTCCTACCGAGAATCTGCAGTGAGGGCAGGCGAAATGCTCGCGCTAATCGCATCAACGAGAGAATATCAGTTCGGATGAGCTTTACCGGCTAGTTGATAGAGCTCGAAGTGTTGAGGAGAAATTACAGAAATGGTTACTACAGAAAAAGATCCCGTCATAGTCATTCTGCAGCTCACAGGCGGAAACGACTACTTTAATACCATCATCCCGTACAACGACGGCAACTATTACGACAACAGACCTGGATTAAAGATTCCTCAGGAAGACATGCTCACAATTGATGAGGAATTCGCTATGCACCCTTCCATGGGACCAATGGGTGACATCTATAAAAGGGGTGATATGGCCATCATCCAC
>JASMAO010000185.1 GCA_030754315.1 SAR202 cluster bacterium | reverse complement strand
AACAGCCACTGAAGCCATCCCTATTTGAGGATACAGCTGATCGATATAGCATGGAATAAAAAGCCCTACTTCCATAAATCCCTTTTCAACGAATAGATGAACCCTTCGGGCACGGATGTAGCCGTGGGAGACACCTCGTTTTGCGTCGGAGTTTCGACAAAGAGTCCGGTTGTTTCCGATTTTTGTTGATCCTTCGCCATTTTAATCAATCCTGGAATACAAATGTTCTTGACCAGGTAGTAATTCTCGGAACCTCCACTGGCGAACTCGGTTTGAATTCTCCCCAAGATTTTCACCACGAATCGGCCTATGTCAGGAGAATGTTTACCGATACAGAGATAGGCATTGGTAGGGTTGCCTTGAGAACCTCTATCAGTGTTAGTGCCAACGACTAGGCCAGACACTGTAGCTCTACTATTGATGTAATTATCCCCCTCATCCCAACTGATAACATTTTCAGGCGAAGGCGCAGCTTCCACCTTAGCCTCAGGGGTTGGGGCATCCATGGATGGCACAGGAGTAACCGGCCAGTTTATCTGGTCAGTTACCATAGGCGACTGTTGGCAGCCACAGCACCAATTGAGGCCATTTTATGACGATGCTTAATCCAATGAGTTGCAGAATGATAAACGGAATTACACCCTTATAGATATGGATAAGCTGCACTTCCTTCGGTGCCACTCCCCTGAGATAGAAGATGGCGAACCCTACAGGAGGTGTGAGAAACGATGTTTGCAAGGCCACAGCGACAAGCACAAGGAACCAGATCAACACAGGTTGGTCTATTACGCCGTAGTCGGGGACTGCAATACCAAGATCGCCTACAACTGGAGAGAGGAGAGGCAGAATAATCAAGGTTATTTCGATCCAGTCAAGGAAAAAGCCTAACAGAAAGACAGCACCAAGAATGACGAAAATGACGCCATACGAGCCAAATGGAAGCCCGGTGAGTGCTGCTTCTATGAGCTCGTCTCCTCCAAGGCCTCTTAGTACAAGGGCAAAACAGGTGGCCCCGATGAAGATGCCAAATATATAGCCAGTGACATTGAACGTGCCGCTCACAACCTCCTTCAGCACCTTGAAATTTAGTCTTCTGTTGGCGACCGCAAGAATCACTGCACCCAGGGCGCCCACTCCACTGGCCTCCGTAACCGTCGTGATGCCCGCAAAAATAGAGCCGAGAACTGCCAGAATGAGTAGTACTGCTGGGAGCGCCGATTTAAGAACATCCCACACAACCCCAATCGAAAGTGGGGTTCGGGTCTCAGAAAGAGGGGCCTTGTCAGGCCTCAAGAAGGAAAAGACGAGTATATAGGTAACATACATGATTCCAAGGATCAGACCGGGGAAAACGGCGCCCATGAACAGGTCGCCCACGGATAGCCCCAATTGATCAGCCATAAGCACCAGCATGATGCTGGGCGGTATAAGGATGCCGAGGGTACCTGAAGCGGCGACGGTACCGACGGCAAAGGATTTATCATAGCCCTGCTTCAGCATCGTAGGGATTGCTAACAGACCCAAGAGCACTACTGACGCACCGATGATGCCGGTAGAGGCAGCAAGAATGATGCCAATCAAGGCAATCGTAACGGCAAGTCCTCCGCGTACCTTGCCGAACAGGTTTTGCATGGAACTCATCATCTTCTCTGCAATGCCTGACCGGTCCAACATCAGACCCATGAAGATGAACATGGGAATCGCCACCAGGACCCAGTTGTCCATCAATTTGTATATCCGGTTGACCACCATTCCCACATACATATAACTAACGCCAGTCGTCGTATCCAGGTAGAGGTCAGACAGATAGCCCACAAGAGTAAAAAGGGCAGCCACGCCCATGAGGACAAATGAGATAGGATACCCCGAGAATAGTAAGGCAATGAACGTCAGGAACATCGCGATGACGAGGATGTGATTTATGTCCAAATCGCCACCATGCTACCTTGATCCCATTATCAGAAATGCCACGGCGCGGATTAGGCGAGACACACCAGCTAAACCCAGCAACCCGAAACCAATGAGAAGAAACGACTTGACAACCCATCGGTATGGAAGGCCCACTACGGAGTCAGACGCTTCTTTGATCCTGAATGATTCTGCCACAAAAGGCCAACTGTGCATGAGTATGATAATGACCATGGGCATCAGGAGAAATACGGTACCAAGGAGATCTACGACTTCCTTTCGCCGCCGGGAAAAACGGTGATGCAATAGGTCCAAGCGAATGTGAGTATCACCGGTAGCGCAATAGGAGAGCCCGATCATGATACCTACGGCATAAAGATGCCATTGCAATTCTTCGAGTCTTACTAGGCCCTTCGAAAATACATAGCGGAGAACGACCTGCGTGATGATCACAACAACCAAGACGACGTTCAGCCAAGCTGCGGTCTCTCCGACACCTGCAATGAATCTATCCAGTACCTTGGAGAGACTCTGTATATGCTTGGTTCCTGTGATCATGTCGAGTGTCCCGTGAATTAACGAAGGTCCTCTTACTACTTAGCACATGTCCGTCCACAAACACAAACCCCCCCCCGACCTTCCCGACGGCGAGGGGAAGGGTGGGAGGGGGTGTGGTCCGGTCGATTGGACCGATTATTCGGGCGCAGCGGGTCGAGGTAAGTAGCCTATGGATGCCCAGTACTTGTACTCTGCATCAAATGCGGAGAAATCATCCCAGACCGTCTTGAAGAATGGATCCGCCGCTTTTTGTTCCTCTACCACTTCAAGCCAGGCCTTCTCGTATTCCGCCAGCATCTCATCGGACCAGTAGTGGTTTATCACACCAAATTCGGTGACGTTCTTCTTGATTTCCGCACCTTCTAGGGCCTCGCCGTGAGCGAATGAGTCAGCAACGGATGCCTTGGTAATTACCTCGAGAATCATCCTCTGCTGGTCAGTGAGCCCGTTCCAAACATCCTTGTTGATGAGCAACTCGAAAGTGGTGGCCTGCTGATGCCAACCTGGATAGTAATTGTGTTTCACGAGTTTGTGAAAGCCCAGACGTTGGTCAACGACAGGAAGTGAAAACTCGGTAGCGTCAATTGCCCCCTTCTCCAGGGCGGCGTAAATCTCGCCTCCTGGCAGCAGGCTGGTTTGCACTCCGAACTTCTGCATTACCACAGCACCCAAACCAAAGAAGCGCATCCTCAAACCATCTAAATCGCTGGTTGACTCGATGGGGTCCGCAAACCAACCCGAGGTCTCGGGAGGGATAATGGCAGCAAGCAGCACATGCACATTATAGCCAGCATCGTCATACATCTGCTGGTACAAATCCATGCCATCGTCGTAATAGAGCCATGCCAGGTATTCAGCCGCATCAGGCCCAAAAGGAACGGCAGAAAACAAAGGTGCGGAAGGCATTTTCCCCACCCAGTAGCCGGCCGTAGCATAACCCGCATTGGTCTTCCCTGTGGATACGGCGTCGAGGATTTCGTTTGCTGCGACAAGCTCACCCGGTTCGTGTACCGTCATCGTGAGGCTGCCGCCACTAATGGATTCAAGCCTTTCCGAAATGTATAGAATGCCGTCACCTAGGCTAGGTAAGTGAGTACCGAAGGCGACAGGCACCTTCAATTCAACACTCTTGACCTCTTTCTCGACCTCAACGATCTTCTCGACCTCGACCTCGACTTCCTTGGTACAGCTCATGGCTAACAGAGCTAGAACAGTCAAGAAGACCAGAGACAGTAAATAACTTAACCTAACCATTACACACATCCTTCCTTGCTACTACTCATTACAGGGGCCGCACTTTGATTCCACTAAATAAAACTGCGCAACGACGAACAAATCTATGATTCCTATAGACTACAACGGTAAATATATAAATCTATAGTCCCTATGCATCACGTTTAAGTGATCCAGATGAGCTATAAACTTGTGTATCGAATTGACTACGTCCACTGCCAGCAGGCAGGAGAGCCAGGCGCTCAAGCAGGAGAATGGCGAGCTAAAGCAACTGGTCGCCGAGATGTCCCTTGCCTATGACCGGACTCCACGGCGCTGGTTCAGCAAGAACAGCACGGCCATACTCGCTGGGATGGCCAGGACCACGATCCCGAGAAGCACGACGATATAGAGCGGACCCAGGCCTAGTACAGCGTCGATCTGGTGCCTGATCCACAGTAGCAGGTCGGGGTCACCCGGCTCGGAGTGGTGGCCCAGTAAAGCGACAGGCTTCAGCCCGTGGTCTATGCTAATCATAGGGGCAGGGCGGTCCCTGGTCCCCGTCGCCGGCGGACGGGGCCGGAGCACGTTGTGCGGGCTGATATCGCGACGAGTACGTCTTTTCCTTGATGCAGTAGCTTGCGATACTGGCGCCCACAAGCATCGCTCCCGCGATGGCGAATGGGATATCGTATGCCCCGAACACGTCGTAGAGCTTTCCTCCCAGATAGATGCTCAGAGCTCCTCCGATCTGATGGGAGAAGGTTGCGATGCCATTCAGCACTCCCATGTTCCTGAGCCCATAGATGTCAGCGGTAAGCGATGAAGTCAACGGGACCGAGGCTATCCACGACATCCCCGCGATCACGGCGAATCCCCATATGGCCCATATGCCTGGAGCCACCAAAAACATAAGATAGGCCAGCCCGCGTACCGCATATACGGTACCTAACAGGTTCTTCCGACTAAGCCGGTCGGACACGGTGCCTACCCACAGCACGCCGATGACGTTGAGGCCGCCCATGAGGCCAAATGCCAAGGCGGCCGTGCTGAGCGAGACTCCCCGGTCTATGGCGAACGGGATGTAGTGGACCGATATAATGGCCGTGGTCATGCCACAGACGAAATAGGCGCCTGTAAGCTGCCATATCGGGCGAGTCCTGTACGACGCACGCCAATCCTCGACCTCGAAGGCTCCGCGCAGGGCATCAACACGCCTACGAGGCCTGAGTCCACCCTCCGTGTTGCCACCATCCCCATCGGACTGTTCTCCGACATCACCTGGGTTGTCCTTTATTACCAGGAGCGCCAGCGGCACTGCCAACAGGAGTATGATCGCGCCCAGCACCGTCCATGTCATGCGCCAGCCCACCACGAGGATCAAATAAGCGGCGAAAGGCGAAAGTATTAAGGCGCCCGCCGAGCCCCCCGACGCGGAGATACTGAACACCTGGCCTTGTCTGCGGTAGAACCATCTGGCCAAAAGCGCGTGGATGGTGACAAGCGAGGCGCCGCCGGCCGCCACCGACATCACGACGCTGTAGACCAAGATTAGGAACCAAATACTGTTGGTCTGGCTCAGCAGCATGGTGGAGGCACCCAGCACAACGAGACTGATGGAGATTGTCCTGCGCCCGCCGAACCTGTCGCACAGGCGACCGAGGAACGGCTGGCTGGCACCGTTGATGAGCCAGCCCACCGTTATGGCCAGGGATATCGTCCCGCGGCTCCAGCCGAACTCATCGGTCATATCGATGATGAACACGCCGAAGCTGTTGCGACCACCCACCACCACGAACAGGGCGAAGAAACATGCGGACAGCACGAACCAGCCATAGTAGATGCCGTTTCTAGGACTGACTTTAGGCAACAATGCTAACTCCTGCCGCTCCGGGCCACCGCCCCACATAACCCTGCCTCTGGTGGCAGTATAGCCTAGGGGGCAAGGAGAGGGGACTAGGGCATAGGCGGGGCTGGTAGTAGCTAGGGCTACGGGGCTAGCAGGTGAATAGCGAGGATGCTGTTAAGGCTTATAAGGCTATTCTGAAGTAGGTGGGGAATATATCTCTATGCCCCCATGGGACTCCTAGCCGTTAGGTTTCAGTCACCCCTCCCTATGCCATAAAGCAAAATCTGGAAAAATTTGATACAACAAAACAATTACAACTATCCATACAAATAATAAGCCAAGAAGTTTCAAACCATTCAATCGATGAAATTCTTTCCAATTC
>JASMAO010000184.1 GCA_030754315.1 SAR202 cluster bacterium | reverse complement strand
TAAGACGAGCAAGGTACGCCTCAGGGATACTCTTTCGCTGTGCTATCTTGCTTGTCTGGACACTTCCCCCGCTTTGGTGCTCAGCGATATCAATGAGGGCTCTTACACCGTAATCGACTTGTACCGGTATATGCATACCCGACCTCCCTCCGTACTAATGTGGTAGCTGTCAAATTCTCATATCATGGTAAAGAAAAATTCACTTTGACAATTTCGGACTCTGCTGGTTGGGACATATTCATTACTCTGTCGTAGCAGTTCCAGCGGTATTGTTCAAGGCGCTGTGGAGGGCATGCCAGCACAGGGTTGCGCATTTTATCCTCACAGGGAATTCTGTGACACCGGAGAGCGCTGCAAGGTCGCCGAGTAGATCGATGTCGTAATCAATATCTACACCACGAGTCAGCATTACACGGAATGCCTCAAACAGTTGCTGAGCTTCTTCGATTCGTTTACCGTTAATGGCTTCGGTCATTAATGATGCAGAGGCGCTTGATATGGCGCATCCAGCGCCTACGAATCCAACTTCGGTGATTACGTTGTCGTGGACGGTAAGGTCGAGCGTGATTTGGTCGCCACATAGTGGGTTAAACCCATCAGCCGTTGCGCTGGGTTTCTGGAGGCGTCGAAAGTTTCGAGGCTTTCGATTATGCTCCATTACTGTGTCGTGGTAGAGTTCTTGGATATCATCCATGATTAGGTTGAGTTGTATCGCTCCTCATCTGGTATGTTTTGCTGGCTTTCTGTAACCGTGGTTATATGTGGTTGATATTTCCTTTTGCTGAGAACATCTTCCCCACAAAGCCGCGTAGATAGGCTGGTTTAATCTCGTCAATAATTTCACTGGTGAATCCATTAACGAGCAAGGACATTGCTGTGTGCTTGTCAATACCACGGCTTCGCATATACATCAGGGCATCCTCCGCAACTGCGCCTGCTGTTGCACCATGGACGGCCTGCACGTCGTCTGCGTAAATTTCCATGCTAGGCTTGGTATTGACGCGCGCTTTATCCGAAAGCAGCAAGTTAAGGTCCTTCTGACTCGCGTTAGACTTCTGTGCATTTTTTCTCATTAAGACACGACCACTGAATACTGCCCTGGATTGGTCTGTCAGCACGCCTTTGAAGTACTGATCACTTGATGTGTGGGGCGTTGCGTGATCTATGTCAATGTGGTTGTCGATGTGTTGAGAATCGGAAGTTATGTAGAGTCCTTTGATGGTGCACCCACTGCCTGGAGCACCCAGTATTACATTAAGATCATTTCTGGCCAATTTGGCTCCTCTGGAGATGGATATAGAGGAGAAAAAAGAGTCTCGACTGAGGTTCACTCTGGTAGTACCGATATGGAATGATTCGGCGCTTTCTGCAAGGAGACGGTAATGTTCTATTTTCGAGTTTTCGCCAGCCGCAATTTCAACTACGGTGTTGGTTAAACCGGGATTATCTGTTAGGCCGACATAGCTTTCAATTATCGTCAGCTTGCTATTTCTACCAGTCATTATCAAAGCCCTAGGATAGGAGGCGGTGTGTTGGGATTGGCCTGTGGACAAGAAAACTAGATGGATGGGTCGGGTAGATTCAATACCGTCCGGGACGTATATGAAGGCTCCATCGGTGAGGAAGGCAGTGTTTAATGCTGTAAAACCGTCCCCTTCAAAATCGGCATACCGTGCTAAATGAGTTTTTAGTATGCGGGATTCTGGATCCTTAAGGCACGATGATAAGCTAACAATGGTTGTCCCATTTTGATGAATGTGAGAGAGATCTTGCCGGTAGCAACCATCCGCGAAGACTAGCTTGGTCCATTCCTTGTCGTGGGGTGTACTGTGCCTGATGTCGTCTAGGTTGATCTCATCGGTATCGGTGGATGGTTTGTATTTGAAGATAGAGTGGGCGATGGGAGCCACGCTGGTATATTTCCATCTTTCATTCCCGTGGTTTGCTGTTGGGAACCCAAGTTCTTGGAACCGTGTTGCTGCACGACTGCGGGTGTCACGTAGCCACTTCGGATCACTTCTGTTGATCTGGGAAACGAAGGTTTCGTAGTCGGATTGGTATTTTTTGTAGCTCGGATAATTGCGTATCAATGCTATGTATATTTCCCTAAGATTCGGGTATTGTTGGATTTGTTTTTGTTCGGCAGGTTTCGGCATCCTCTCTGATGTCGGTGATCGCTTCTTTCTAAGTACTGGTCACAATCATCTTTCAAATTTGCAATGTGACTGACAACTAAGTTAGGACCGTATGTCTTCTTTTACCCAATCGTAGCCTTTAGCTTCGAGTTCTTTGGCCAATTCTTCGCCGCCTGACATGGCGATGCTTCCGTCTATGAGGACATGGACTTGGTTGGGAGTAATATAGTTGAGTATGCGTTGATAGTGAGTAATGAGGAGAATGGCGTTATGTTTATTTCGGTGTCGGTTGATCCCCTTGGATATTGTTTTGAGCGCGTCGATGTCCAGTCCAGAATCGGTTTCGTCGAGTAGTGCCAGTTTCGGATTCAATAGCGACAACTGAAGCATTTCACTTCGCTTTTTCTCACCCCCGGAAAAGCCTTCGTTAACTGATCGTTTTATAAGTTCTGGATCTATTTCGAGGGACTGTACGGCTTCGTCAAAGATTTTATTAAAATCCCTAACACTGAGTTCATCCTCACCCCTGTGCTCTCTAACGGAGTCTAAGGCGGCTTTCAAAAATTGCCTATTTCTAACACCGGGCAGTTCGACTGGGTACTGAAAAGCAAGGAAAATGCCTCTTCTGGCTCTTTCATCTGGAGTCATACCTAACAAGTCTTGTCCTTCGAAAAGGGCTGCGCCATGAGTGACCTCATATTCCGGCCTACCGGCTAGTACGTTAGCAAGTGTGCTCTTACCACTGCCATTGGGTCCCATGACGGCATGTACTTCTCCTTTTTGGACATTAAGATTGATGCCTTTCAGGATTTCAGTTGTTGATATTGAAACTTGCAGGTTGCGAATTTCTAACATTTTTGGATAATTTCTCCTGAATCGGGGGATGATTCACCTTGGCTTAGTGCTATTTGGAGCAGGATTCGAGACTTTGCCTTTGTTGAAGAATGACTTGGACTAGCCGACGGCACCTTCTAGACTGACTCGCATTAGTTGACCTGCTTCCATTGCAAATTCGAATGGCAGTTCTTTGAAGATACCTCGGCAGAAGCCATTGATGATCATGTAGTGAGCCTCTTCTTCCGATATACCTCGCTGCATCGCGTAGAAGAGTTGGTCGTCACTAACTTTTGAGGTGGACGCCTCATGTTCCATGCGTGCCGTAGAGTTTCGCACCTCGATATACGGGACTGTGTGGGCACCACATTGGTCGCCAATAAGCAGAGAATCGCATTGGGTGAAATTAGTGGCGTTATCTGCGGATGGCAGTATGCTAATTGCACCCCGGTAGGTGTTGTTTCCGTGTCCTGCAGATATGCCTTTGGCAACTACAGTACTCTTTGTATTTTTCCCGATATGAGTCATCTTAGTGCCCGTATCTGCTTGTTGGCGATTATTGACTAAGGCGACTGAATAAAACTCACCTGTAGAGTTGTCTCCTTGAAGTATGACACTAGGGTATTTCCACGTAATCGCTGATCCGGTTTCTACTTGTGTCCAAGATATCTTGGAATTAATGCCTAGAGCTTTTGCCCGTTTAGTGACGAAGTTGTAAACCCCACCTTTCCCCTCTTTGTCACCTGGATACCAATTTTGAAGAGTCGAATATTTGATCTCAGCGTTGTCTAAAGCAACGAGTTCTACTACTGCAGCGTGGAGTTGGCTTGACTTACGCATTGGTGCTGTACAGCCTTCAAGATAACTTACGTATGATCCTTCGTCTGCCACAATTAATGTGCGCTCGAATTGTCCCGTATCCTCTGCGTTAATACGGAAGTAGGTCATGAGTTCGATGGGGCAGCGTGTGTTGGGAGGAATGTACACAAAAGAGCCGTCACTGAATACGGCTGAATTTAAGGTGGCGAAAAAGTTATCACTGTAGGGTACCACCGATCCTAGGTACTTTCTCATCAAACTCGGATGCTTTAAAACTGCCTCGCTCATCGAACAAAATATGATTCCAGCGTCCTCTAACTTTTTCTGGTAGGTAGTGGCCACGGAAACACTATCGAAGACGGCATCGACTGCAACTCCTGTCATTTTTTTTTGTTCTTCTAGGGGGATGCCGAGTTTGTTGAATGCTTCCACAAGATCTGGATCAACCTCTTCGAGGCTCTTTGGCGCATCCCCTTTAGATTTAGGGGCTGCATAGTAGTGGATATCTTGATAATCAATGTGAGGAAAGTCTACATTTGCCCAGCGAGGCTCTTGATCGCCTTGTTTTACCCAGTGCCGGTAGGCTTTGAGTCTCCATTCCAACATCCACTCAGGCTCGTTTTTTTTCTTTGAAATGAATTTGACGATGTTCTCATTGAGCCCCTTTGGAGCCATATCTGCATCGATGTCGGTGTAAAAACCGTACTTGTAATCGGATTCAAGATTAGTGGTGGTTCGTGAGATTACTCTACGTTCTACCAAAACGACCCTTTCTTCGGGAAATTAATTCTTGATCGAATTTGTCAAGATTAATTGTAAATATCCTATGCTTGTAGGTCAACATGTGTGAAATATAAATGTTAGCGTTATGGTAGAGGAGATAAAAATTATGCCCTTGCATCCTCGCGCTGTTTGGTCAGAAAATGCGATGGGGATTAACGATGAGCGTGATTTTTTGCGAGTGCTTCTGCTGCAAGTACACCGCTTAGCACCGCACTCTCCATGGTCGATGGCAATCCCGTTTGGGTCCAGTCCCCAGCCTGGAAAAGGTTGGAAATAGGGGTGATCTGGTTAGGCCTGTGTTGGTACGTACCAGGAAGGGATCGGAATGTGGCCTGACGCTCCTTTACGGCGAGGAACCGTGTGACTTTTGCATGACGGGCTGCCGGGAAAAGTCGGGCCATCTCCTCGGTGAAATTTCCACGTAATTTTTCCTTCGAATCGTTGACATGTTCCCAAGCTGCGCTTAACGAGATGTACACATGTTGACCGGTGCCTACACCGCTGCCTTGTATTAGGCTTTTGTTGAATACCCACTGAACGGATGAGTTGAGGAATGCGACGAATGCCTGATCCATGATTGGCTTGTTGTACCAAAGGTTTAAGCCGACTATGGGTGCTGTTTCAATAAAGTGCAACCTACTAAAAAATTTTTGATTAACGATGGTTTCGGGTAAAACTTCAAGCATCACTTCGAAAGGTAGTGCGCTAATGAATACATCCGAGGCGATCTTACTCCCATCTTGCATCTCCACGTGCTGAACCCGGCTATCCTTTACGCATATAGATTTGACACCGGTGCCCAGGCTGAGATTCCCACCGTGAGCCTCAATGTATGCTTGCGCTGGTTCCCCATTGAGGGACGTGAGGCCGATTTTAGCAACACCTATCCTTGAGTCCGATGGGTTTTTGAGCAGTGCTTCTTGGAATACCCTTATCATTTCTCCCGCACTGACGGAGCGTACGTTGTCGTTCAACGCTGGAAGAATAAATAAGTTCCAAATATTCTCAATGGTTCTGTCGTTCTGACCGTGCCTCTTAAGCCATTCGTACGCAGTTTCATGATCAATATCAGCAGAAATCTTCCCGTGATTGGTGAGTTTCATTGACATTAGTCCATACAGGGCTCTCAGCTTTTCAAACAGACTGAGATGGGGATATTTAAAGAATGAGGGGAGCAGATGCATTGGTCCGAGCCATGGGGAGCTCGATAATTCGCCACTTACTCCGTCCCGTATAATTTGAACTCGGAATCTGTCTTGGATGTACGTCTTGTCGATGACGTTTATATCTCGGAGATAGTCAATGTAGTGAGTGTTGCACGCGAGAAACACGTGCTGACCATTGTCAATCTCAATGCCTGATTCTCGATCCCGAAAAGAGAAGGCCCTACCGCCCAAGAAAGCTCTCTTTTCTACGAGTGTTACGCCAAATCCTAACTGCAGCAGCCGTCTTGCAGCTGACAAACCGGCCAATCCTCCTCCGAGGACGACTACTTTCTTCTCTGAAGCAGGCCTGTTGGTAGGAGACTCGCTACCCATAAATTGACCATCAAAATGATTTTTTCCATTCGACTGAGTTTGATCTGTACCGAGAACACATCGAATTCAGCACGTTCGATGCGGTCAAGGATACGACTATAGAGTGCATGCAGAACCCAAAAGCAGGCCCTTGAACGCGGTGTTAATAATGGTATCAGTTTTTTGCTTCTGGAGAAGTAGGTCCTAGC
>JASMAO010000183.1 GCA_030754315.1 SAR202 cluster bacterium | reverse complement strand
ATCTACTGCGTCACGGATATCGTCAGATTTCGAAACATCACAGCGTATAAACTCTGCTGTACCGCCTTTTGCTTGAACGGCTGCTTGAACAATCTTTCCCTGTTCTTCACGACGAGCCATTATTGCCACACTAGCGCCCTCCTGGGCAAAAAGGTGGACAGTTGCCTCACCTATGCCGCTATTTCCACCGGTTACTATCGCGACTTTTCCTTCTAGTTTTCGGGGCATATATGAACTCCTTTATGTAATTAATGCCTGTCCTTGGGGGATGCCTTCAAGGAACTTTCTAACTATAGGAAAGACAATGTCCGTACGCCCGAAGGTGTACATGTGTTTAAGCCCGGGAAGGCTGATGAATCGTGCAGATGGGATCTCCCGAACTGCTTTTAATGCAGAGTCGTGAGAAAGCGGGTCTGATTTCCCTGCGTACATAAGGCATGGCACTTTTAGATTGCTAAGCTCGCTAGTAATATCAGCCCTGTCTATGTTTGACCGTGTTTTTGCTAAATATGCCTCAAGGTCCCCTTCAATTGCCTGTATTCGGTAGGGATCCATCTCAGGGCTGAGTTTATCCATCGCGACTGCGACTGCTTTTGGGCCCTCTTGAAACATTTCTATTCGACGTATATCTGATTTCTTGCCTACATCGGTTCTAGGTCCAGGGGTAGCAGAGGCGATGATGAATGATCGGAACCTGTCAGGAGCTATAACCGCCAGTTCCAAACCGGTTCTGCCGCCCATGGAAAAGCCAAAGAAATGCGCAGAATCAACCCCTGCGGAACTCATAACTGACAGAACATCCGCAGCCATAGTCTTGTCATTGTAGTCGGGAACGTCATGAGGTTTATCGCTGGCTCCATGTCCGCGGGCGTCCATGATAAGAAGGGTGTAGGCGGGTTTTAGCTCAGCAACGTAGCCAAGATCGTACCAGCTCGTAGTATCCATCATAAATTCATGAGACAGGACCATTGGAGGGCCCTTCCCTTCGACTTCGTAATAAAGGCGTGTTTCCCCGTTGGATGCGTACGGCATATGTACTCCTGTTGGAACTTGGACCGATTATGGGCGCTAACGTACGATTAGGACAACAGCCGCAATGCTGCTACCTCTTTGGGGATATCATTAAAGTTGTCTTTTCGATTACGTTCATATTGGCCAGGAATCCTACCACCGCTACCGAAGTATCCGCTTCTACAGGTAGTATCCCTACCGACAGGCAGAAAAGAGTGAATATATACCGGTGAGGGTGGTCTTCTTTGGGAGGGCAGGGGCCACCGTATCCAGGGGCTCCAAAACCAGTTCTTGTCGCGAGTGCCTGGCGGAAGATTCCGTGAACCTTCAGGTATAGACGCGGCATCAGATGGGATATTCGCCATAACCCAGTGCCAGAATCCGCTTTCTGTTGGGGCATCAGGGTCATAGCAGGTTAAAACCATTGACTTTGTCCCGTCATTTAGTCCTTCCCAGTGAATTTCCGATGAAACGTTACCGCCGTACAGCCAAACCCATATGACTCGCTTAGGGTGTGTCTATCAGCGAGATAAGTTCCGCCCGTGAAGCTGTCGCTAAGTAATTTCAAGGCCATTTGAATTCTTCTTATGGGGCGTTTGGACTCAAAGTAAGGGCAACACTTTGATCAGCATTGTTTAGCTATCTGTACCGGGCGGAAAGAGGGCTCAATTTTAATAAGTGATTAAGTGGAAATACAAGCTTGCGTTCCTCATGTGAGAATTACTTGTGAGGTGCAAAATGCACTGCTAAATACCCTCTGGAATACTAGCTAAGTTGCATTAGAAGGTTATGATAATTACGTGTCAGCATGAGTTAAGTACTTTAGTTTGACGGAGACGAGTCCTTAATCTCCAATGCATAATTTGGGCACAGGTGGAATGGTCGCCAGATGATAGAGACAATAATACTGACAGGATCCTGCCCGAGATGCGGAACGGGAACATTGACTAATGATGAGGATATGTACGGGGTTCGCATATTTTGTGTGATGTGTGGACACAATAGAGATCTAGGTAAATTGCCTCAGAAAGTTCGAAATATCAGAGAACTTGTTTTGGTTGTTCTTGAATATGACCGTCAACAACTGGCCAAGCAACGAGCGGCAACGTACCCGTATTCGGTCTATGGGTGACTCTTTTACATGACGCTGTAAACGGAGAGAAAACTCTTTCACCAAGAGGAGAACTTTCACAAAGAGACTTTTCCTCTGGATCATTACGTCAAAGGGCCCATTGGTAACTTCCCAGACATGCATTGCGAAAATTGTGGAAAAGAATTTTCTGAGCGACAGAGGTACTGCACCAGCTGTGGGATAGATACAGGTTCCGGATCGCAGGTATTGTCAACCGGCTCCCTCGAATCATTGTTAGAAGAGCTGCATGCTATTTCCTACTCACTTGAGAGGCTAAGACCTCTCGCCGACAGTGCGCATATTCATGCCTCCAAAATCACGAAACATTTAACACGTCGACGTGAGGAAATCTTAGATAAATTTGCAAAAGCGTTAGATGTAACTAAAGTGGTCGAAACTCCTGAGAGAGCGTCGTATCTACGTGAATGTGCGAGATCAGTTATCGGTTCTGCGGAGGAAATAGATGAACTTCTCGGGAAAGTCGTAACTTGGGCGGAGGAACGTAGAGATTCCTCTGATTTGACCCCTACACGGGAAGGAAGGGCGATCTGGGTAGCTGTGTTGTCCGAGAATACAATGGCAGCACTGCTCGGGCTAGGTGTGCTTCTGATCGCAGTAAGCTCCTTGGTTATGCTGGTGACGTTGTGGAGTGACTTCGGCTGGGTGGTTAAACAAGCTTTCTTGCTGGCCCAACTTGCCGCCTTTGTAGGGGTAGGACATATCGTGAAACAGCGGATGGGACTACGTTACTCGGGGCTTGCGTTGATTAGCGTAGGGGCACTCTGGGCTCTTTTTAGCAGTGGAACAGTTGCCTTCGAATTTATAGAGCCGAAGGGAGATGTCATAGTACCTGGCATAGGTCTTCCCCTGGATTTGCCGTCTCTGGGGTGGTTGATAATAACAGTACCTGCGGCAATAGTATGGTCTGGTCTTGCCTATAAGTACAAAGGCCATGTTCTAACAAATGGCTCGGCCATCTTAGCTCTGGCAGGTTTAGGTTTTCTAATTCCATCTTTGGGCCTGGAGTGGCATTGGGGTCTTGGGGCTGTTGCTCTTGGAACGTCTGCAATCACCTACTTTTCAAACAGACTCTACCGACTCGGAATGAATGAAGCGGGTAAATATCTATTCTGGAGTTCGCAAGCCCTTTTGCTAATGCTGCTATTTATTGCATTGCAAGCCTGGGGGGTGGAAAGGGTGTCTCTATATCCGGTGGGGGTTATTCTTGGGGCCGGGGCAATTACATCAGCCATCGTTCTTCATGATAAATCGAGCCAGGCTTATTCTTCTTATACCTATTCCCTGCTACTGCTACCGTCTGCAGCGCTGATAGTAGTGGTGCTTGAATGGGAGATAGTGCCAAAAGACTGGTTTGGCTTGTTACCTGCTGCGGTGTCACTTTTTTACGCTATGTTGTGTACGAAATATTTGGCAACACCACGCAGGTTCTCTTTTGGAAGACTGGTAGATGACGATGCTTGGTCGGGCCCAGTCTTTGCCTCTGCCATTCTAGCTTGTGTGGCCGCTTGTTTATGGCCTGATTTTGACCAACTTTCCAAGGCTATAACACTCTTAGTAATCACGCCGCCACTTTGGGTTACGTTGCGAAGCCGTGGATATGACGATCTGATGTTAGCGGCAGGAATTCCCCTAGTCGGAGGTTTTCTCCTGTTATTGAACCTCGCGTCGGAACCTTGGGGTCTCAGTAATATGAACACCGCATGGGTAGCGTTTGGTGTATCACTGCTTTCAGGGGGCATATTTTTATTGATTAATAAGCGCTCTAGTAAGGACTCCATGCCGTTTCTGTCTGCAGCGGCTCTCCTGTCGTTGGCATCCGTAACTATGTCGGGGTGGGGGGATTGGGCTAATTGGGAAGGGCTCTCTATGTCTCTTGTTTACGGTGCAATTGCAATAGTAACAACCCAATTCTCTAAAGGGGTGATAGCGGCTGCGTCGGGCGTTTTCTGGATGTCGGTCGCCGGTGGATTTGCCATGGGTATGGTGGGATTCTACAGAGGAGAAAGGGCCGTGGGGTGGGCTGTTGAAGCTCTCATTCTTCTCTGGGGCTCCCAGGTTTTAGGAAAGGTGGAGGGAATTAAGAGATTTGAGAATATTGAACTCTGGGCTAAGGTAATGAGATTTTCCTCTCTGAGATTGTCATGGTTTGCACTTGGGTACGTTATCCTCATGGCAGTCGGAGGGCTTTTCAGCCCAGACACTTTTGGTGAAACGGAATGGTCAGTTACAGCAATCACGTTGTCGATTGTCGGACTTGCCTACACAGGGATGTCATTTTTGGATAGAAGCCATAACTTCGGTTATTTGGGTGTCGGGCTTCTGCTTTTGGGTTGGATATTGCAGGGCGCTGACTGGGAACTCGGCCAAGCTCAAGTGTATGCGATTCCTGCCGGGTTGTACCTCTTGGGTATAGCGTATGCCGAACGTCGCCGAAGGGAGGGGACTGATCCGGGGACGACATACTATTATAATCAGCAGGTGGAGACGGAAGAGGGTATTCCCGCTAGTCCTTTCGTTGAGGTGCTCGCGGTATTGGTGATGGGCCTATCCTCTTTCATTCAATCTACCTCCCAAGATCCTGAGTGGGTGTATGCAGTGTTGTTAGGAGTTGAGGGAATAGGGTTCATAGTCTGGGGAGCTGCTACACGGTCAAAGGTGCTTATGATTTCCGGCGTTTTGCTATTCGGGATTGACGTGGTCTACCAAGCGACGTCTCTTTTATCTTCCTTTGGGGGCGCGATAATTGCTGCTGTGATCGGTGTTGCTCTGCTGGTATTAGTTTTAGCAGCAGAAAGATTTCGGGCTAGATTGATGGAATTCGGCAATCGCTGGATTAGAGATTAACTTAACGGGACATACAATCTTTTTGATTCCACACGTACGAGATTGCCGAATCCTGGTGAGGGGAAGTGGCCGGACGCAAGCAACGCGTGCTCCCTCTCTATGAGATCCATAACCATAGCCCTAGATTTCGCGGACAGTTCCTTATCTCGGTCCGGTGAAGGACTCCATTGGGTTTCTTGCGCCTGTGGTGGGATGTGGGCGGCATCACCTACAATTACAGCCTTCTGTCCTTCGGAGGATATTAATAGGCTCGAGTGCCCGGGAGTATGCCCGGGAGTAGGGAGTGTGGTGATCTCGCCGGAAACTTTCGTCTCGCCATCAAAGAGTTCTAGAATTCCTTTGTCCATTAGCGGCTGAACCTGCTGCTTTATGTATGAGAAAGCTTCCGAGTTTGATAGCCTGGTGAATAGTGACCAGTCTTCTCTCGAAACCATGTAACGTGCGTTAGGAAAGGTGGGAATCCATCCAGACGTGGTATCAGTCATGTTCGTGCCAACATGATCGAGGTGGAGATGTGTAATGAAAACGGTGTCAACATCTTCCGGGGAGAATCCCGCTTCATTGATTTCTGGCAACAGGGTCTCCCTTGTAGGTTGTTTGATCTGGTGATCGAGTTTACCTAGCCCTGTATCGACCAGTACTGTGCTTTCATGGGTACTTATGATGAATGATCCTACGTTCATAGCAAATTCTGAACCCTGGTAATCACTGTACGATTTCCAGTCGTCTTGGGAGAGACCGTTGAAGAAGGTATCCCGGGAGAATGTCATATTCCCATCGGACACTGAATATATATTGGCTTTGCCCACTTGTACGGGAATCATTGGCGTTGCCCCACTATAAGTCTTTGTGGTTTTATAGAGCTATATACACATAGTTTATTCATACAACATGTGGGAAGTATGGCTAATCGCTTTCAACAGCTGCCTTGCTCAAGGATTATTCATGCATGAGGCTTTCTTCGGTTTTCGCGAGTACTAACTTTTGTGATACCGGGGAATTATGTGGTTACCGAGCATTTCCATCTGTTCGTGGGTCATCTCTGGTGGACAAGCTGGACGGAGGGCGAACTTGGTCGCACCTGCCTCAATATACTTGTCGAGAAGGTTAGACAGCACTTCCGGAGGTCCAAATGCATTCATATCGCGCATAGGAACGTCACTTCGACGGCGAAGATTATACGGCTCTGCCATCTGCTCCGCCTCTTTGGGACTATCAGCAAAGCAATAGCTGAATATTGCTCCGTAATGGTCATCTTCTATGTGATTGTCGTACTGTAGAGCCATCTCCTTGATTTTGGGAATACTATCGGCAACTTCCTTGGGCGGCGCTTGTGAAACTAACCAACCATCACCGAGCTTCGCAGTACGTTTTAAGGCGGGTTCACTACGGCCGCCAAACCAAATGGGTGGCAGCGAATTCTGCACTGGTTTTGGCTGCACGGTCACTCCGCTTAATGTGAAGTGCTTTCCCTGGTAGGAGACTTCGTCCTGTGACCAGAGCAACCGCATTACCTCGACGGCTTCCTCGGTGCGGCTAACCCTGACTCGCTTTGATGTGCCGCATGCTTCATACTCAGTCTCATCCTCTGTTCCAAGACCTACAGCAGGAAGGCAACGTCCTTCAGAGAGAAAGTCGATCGTGGCTAATTCCTTGGCAAGGATAGTAGGATTTCTCAGCGGAAGGGCTATAACGCTCGTACCAAACTTAAGCTTGGTAGTGCGGGAGGCGATGAATGACATGGCCACAACCGTTTCGAGAGATAGAAGAGGGGAAACGATACGGTCTGTGAACCAGATGGAATCAATGTCAAGAGATTCCATGCGGTCCGTGTACTCCCAAAGCATTTGAGGATCGGGTTCTGGAAATGGCCAACCACCCATTGCGATCCCAATCCGAACCTTGTCGCTCGTCGTAGTCATGTATGCCTCCTGAGCGATTCTGTAAAAAGTTATTTAAGGCTACACAGCCAGCTGGTCGCACAGCTCCAGGAAACTGCTTGTTGTGAAATCAGGCTTGTAATCAGACTCGTCGTAGGGTAGATCATATCGGTTCACATATGCACCCCGAAACCCGCTGTGTCTTGCGCCGAGTATATCGAAAGAATGGGCTGCCACCATCATGATCTGCGAAGGTTCCAGCCCTAGTTTCTGTGACGCGAATCTATACACTGCGGGGTGGGGTTTAAACTGTCCGACTGACTGAGCCGATATAATTTCCTGGAACTCGACTCCAATCCGATTATTGGCGAGATGCTCAAGATACCATTGCTCACCGTTAGAGAGCATAACTAATTCGTATCTCTTTCTGAGACGGGTGAGCCCATCTAAGGCGTCTTGAAAAGGGGATAACGTCCGGTAAGACTGCATGAATTCATCGACTTGATCGTAGGTGAATTCAATTTTTTGCGAACGCAATGTGTATATCAGCGCCTTGCGCTTTACGGCTAAATAACCGCTGTGACCTAGCATCAACAGGTTGTCCTGATACTGCTCTATTCGTTGCCTCTGCCGCCAGTGTGCCCAGATAGCTTCGCCCGTTATTGTAGGATCAGCGTTAATTCTGAGTAGCAATTCATTTAGTGGCGGTATAAGACTGCCCGCCAGATCAAGGACCGTACCGAATATATCGAATGTCAAGGTTGTGACCTTATCAATTGGGTTATCTGTGGGTGAGTTCATTCTTCTCGGTAAACCTACCTGTTACATATGGTTAGTTGAATAATCGGATTTGATCTAGCAGGGAAGAAGGGTGCCGTGCAGAGTAGAAACCGAATCGAAACGCTGGTTTGAAGTCAATCAATCAATCCTCGTTGTACGTCCAAAGACGATATGCGTACCAGGTGCCAGTAGCTACAGTGGCTAAAAGAACTCCCATATAGACAAATGGTGCCACATCGGGAGACGTAAGTGACGAAGCCACCATTCTCTGATTACGCACTCCTTCCGGATTGGAAAGGAAAGTACCAATATAGCCGCCAAGCAGGCCAGTAGTCGATGAAATGAGCAGAGTTATACCGTTTATTTTGTGGTCCGATTCCGGTTTGAAGAAACAAAGGAATGCAGCAAGGCCACAGCCAAGTCCCACTGATAAGGATAAGAACCACAAGGGTGGGCTAACAGGCGGATTAAACATTAGAGTTCCTATAAGCGGAGTTGCTATAAGAAAGAGGGCTCCAATCACAAATCCTATGATAAGACTCAGCCCTGCCCGTATTGAGAGGGCTATGACCCTTTCCATAAGATATCTAACCCTTTCGGCACTTTATTTAACGGCGCCATTTACGTAATTCAAACTAACGGAATTATATCCGAAACCTGAGATAGCATTGCGGAGACCGTCAACTCCCAACGAGAAATATACGCTACTTTGAATACCAATAATTCGTCTTATCCCACTTTGTATGTCTTTAGTTCGAGTCCCTTCGAATAAGGTTTCACGGTGTGATTGCCGAAAATTAGTCCCCGGAGGAGGGTATCGGGACTGGACCTATTCCCATGGCAGATACCCGAGAGAGTACTTCAGCTCTGCGAGCCCCTTCAAGCGGTGGGTTCGGAAGGCGGCCACTTCCACAATCGATCCCCAGTCTCGCTGTGAGAACAGCTTTTGTACCGCTGTGAACACCAACCTCTCTCATTATGTCGGTGAAACTTGATGCCCTGTCCTGTGCGGCAATTGCCTGGTCTATATCTCCAGATTGCCATGCCTTCCAAATGTTTACCCAAAGCTCCGGGGCTGCGCACGGTGGGCCATCGATACAGCCCGCGGCACCAATCGTGAGTGCGGGAACCATCAGCATGCTGCTTCCGATGAAGCAATTCAAACCCATCTTCTTCCATTCGCGGACGTTCGCAAAATTGACCGATGAATGTTTTAGCCCTGCTAATTGAGGAACTTCATCCGAGATCTTCTTCATTAACTCGGGAGTTACTTCAACGCCTGTGGACTGGGGAAGGTTATAAACATAGAAGGGAAGATCAGCGGCGGCGGCAACAGCTTTATAGTGAGCGACGATGGCTTCGTCGCTCTGCCTGTAAAAAAAAGGTGGAACACAGCATATCGCTTCTGCACCAACGCTAGCGGCATGCTCGGCCATTCTCGCCGCTCTTTCCGTCGTAGGTGCCCCCACATGCATTATATTGTTTATCCTGCCTTTGTTGACGTCAGCAGCTGCGGACACGATCCTCATATTCTCCTCGTCGTCTAGGAAAATACTTTCTCCATTGCCACCTGCCACCCAGAACCCGCCAACGCCGGCCTGGATGTTAAATTCCATCACTTCTCTGAACGCTGTTTCGTTGAATGTCCCGTCCGAGTACATTGGGGTAGCAATTGCTGGAAAAATCCCCTCAAATAGTGCCATTGTCATCTCCTCGATATACGAAACAAATGTTATTAAGAAATTCTCATATAATCTTACTTGTATTTGGCCGATTCTAGCACTCATTGATGCCTTCAGAGCATTATAAGGAGCCGTATATATTAGTGCTTAGGCATGGACTGGTAATAAACTGATGTTAAATTCGGCTCCTATGACTTGACTTAAGGGAAAAAATCGTGTTTGAATGTGCCACGCGTTTTTTCCACAAGGAAAGGCGAAGGTATGCTATGTTGGTCGAATGATCGATGATAGAAGGAGGATCACTTATGTGGCCTAATTTGCTAAACAAAAAATTAGTTGTAGGCGTTGCCGCCGCTGCGTTAATCGCTGCGGGAATCGCTTGTAGCTCTTCAGATGATGTTGCTGCACCTGCTGCTGCTGCACCTGCTGCCGCTGCACCTGCTGCTGCTGCTGCACCTGCTGCTGCTGCACCTGCTGCTGCACCTGCTGCTGCACCTGCTCCGGCACCCAAGCCTGCTGCTGCACCTGCTGCAGCTAAGCCTGCTGCTGCGCCGTCGGGAGGCCCGAAGGGCACACTTACAATAGCCGTTGGAGACATTAACTCGCCCAACGGACTACCAAGGTTCTGTACGGCCGGATGTTCTGAGACCATCTATCAGATAGGTATCACGGACGTTCTGTTTAACTCCATCCTGAAGGACGGAGCAGTAACGACAGATCCCATGCTGGCATTGTCTTACGAGTTGGACCCGAGCCTTGAGTTCGGTGTGTTCACACTCAGAGAGGGTGTCCAGTTCCACGGTGGATATGGCGAGATGACGGCAAAGGACGTTGAGTTCTCATATAACGATGCGAACTCCGTCACGAACCCTGAGTCAATCCACGGCCAAGCGGGGGACTTCGCTCCTCTAATCCAGAGCATGGAAGCCGTAGATGACTATACGATCAAGCTGAACTACAGAAACTACGACTCACGTGGGGTTCTTCACAGGTTCAGCAGATTCTGGCAGACAGCCGGTATCGTAAGCACAAAAGTGTTTGACGAGGCTGGCGTTGAAGGTATGCAGGACATCTATATCGGTGTCGGCGCCTATGAGAATGAAGAGTGGACCCAGAACGAGAAGGTTGTCGGACACGCCTTCGCGGATTACTACGGCCAAGACATTGGCCAGGGTCCGTTTACAGAGAAGGCGATATTCCTTGAGGTTCCAGAAGGAGCTTCGAGGCGA
>JASMAO010000182.1 GCA_030754315.1 SAR202 cluster bacterium | reverse complement strand
CCACCACACACTCAGTCTCCAACACAGACGAAAACAAGTGCCATGATTTCCAACTTCATACAACGTCTAACCGTAGCGGTATTCACAAGATCACGTCCAGCGGCATTAGTACTCACCGGCGGGGAAACAGCATACGCCGTGCTATCAGGACTGGGCACTGAAGGAATCGTGATTCACACCGAACTACAACCTGGAGTCGCCTTGGGAACAGTCGAGGGAGGGGATGCCCACGGCACCACTGTGGTAACAAAAGCTGGCGGCTTCGGTAACAAAAAGACCATGGCCGCGGTAATCAAAAACCTAAAGAGACTGTAACGTAGTTCCTTCCGCTCAAGTAAACTAACTACACCCTTCGATTCCTGATAAACCTATTGCCCCTGAATAAGGCAACCAACTATGCAGTTGTTACCCCTAGTTTCGTTAGCACTCTCTTCGGCGCATCCTCTAAGAGCTCGTGTACATTTTCGTGAGAAAACCCCGCTCCACGAGCAACCTTCTCCGCAAAATCCCGGGTTAGCAAATCCTCCGGATCATGGGCATCAGAATCCAACACCATCGCAGCACCGGTTAGCTTCGCCATGTTAACAACATGTCCATTAGCCAATCCGTGACCTTTTCGTGCGGATACTTCTAGAAATATCCCATTTCGAGCAGCAATCGCAGCCTCCTCAGCCCCAATAAGACCAGGATGAGCTAAGATATCTACATGAGTAGAACTCACCGCAGCCATGTTGGTACCAGGCTCTACCGGTTCAGTGATAGTCTCTCCATGAACATTTACCACTTTGGCCCCCATCTTTTTAGCTGCTTGCGCGAGGCCATCTATGTCCTCTTTGGGAGTGTGAGTAATCTCAACGCCGGGCAACGCTAAAATATCCCACTTATCTGAGGCTACCTGGCAGTCTTTAATCAATGTCTTGAGCACAAATTCTAAATTGCCGTGACCGACATGATCGGTGATAGCCATGACCCTATAGCCTATTTTGATAGCTCGCCGTATCAACTCAACCGGTGCAAGGACCCCGTCGCTTAAAAACGTATGTGTGTGAAAATCGTACAAGGCATCTTTACCAAAGCAGCTTCATCGAATTAATCCCCGATATACAAACCCAACTCCGTCCAACATCTCGGGCCGAGGATAGAAACGTAGCCTGTATATCTCCCATTAACTCCAGATGATACTCACTTTACCATCTATGGCGCCATGAAGCACCACCGTCAGCTGAGTATATCCGAAGTTCAGCTTTATCCCATCAGTGCTTAACAAACTGAATCAGGTGAGCCAATGTTCAGTGGTTAATCTTCTGGAATCACCGCAAACACATCTATCTCAAAGTCAAGTTCCGGGGCAGCCAGAGCTTTGGCGACTATTCCAGTTGAGGTGGGATTTACGCCCTTGAGATAATGATCAATCACTGGATAGACTGCCGCCCGGTAAGATTGCTCCGTGACATAAGGTGTGATTTTACAGATGTCTTGGATACCTGATCCTACTTCCTCTAACAATTCTTTTACGTTTTGCATGGCTCGTTCAGCTTGCGCAGCAGGATCACCTCGACCAATAAGCCCACTCCCATCTAGAGCAAGACCAGTTTGGCCCTGTAGAAACACGAAGTTGCCGGCCCTTACCGCCTTGCTCAGAGTGTAGTCCAAACTAGGCAGATAGTTTGGTGGTGAAGGCCGAAAACGCTCGTGCCCTGTTCCATTGTTGGGTGAAGTCATAGCAAAAACATCAATTTCGAAGTTCAACTCAGGCCGTGCAAGTGCCTTGACAACAATCCCAGTAGAGACCGGTGCCACCCCCTTCAGATGCTTTGCAAGAACGGGGTACACCTCTTTACGGAACGACGCATCCGTGACATAGGTCGTCACCTTGCAGATATCTTCTAGTTTCGCTCCTGCTCCCTTGAGCAATTCACGAACATTTTCCATGGCCTTTTCGGTTTGTGCCGCAGGATTTCCATCTCCAACAAACCCATCCCCCTCAAGCGTAAGTCCCGTTTGACCCTGAAGGAAAACGTGATTGTTCGCCCGAACAACTTTCGCATTCTCGAAATCCAGTTGAGGCATCAGATATCCGCCCTTAGCATTAACCAGATGGAATCTGTCATGGCCCTTCTTTGGATCAGTGGGAATTACCGCCCATACGTCAATCTCAAAATCTATGTATGGTTCAGCAAGAGACTTCACAACAAGTCCCGTAGAAACCGGCTTGACTCCTTTTAGATGACGCGCGATAACCGGATAAACTTCTGATCGATAAGCGTGCTCGGTGGTATATGGGGTAATCATACATATGTCTTCTATACTTGACCCTGCTTCTTCCAAAAGCACCTTAACGTTAAGTATGGCGGCCTCAGCTTGGGCCGCTGGATCTCCCTCGCCCACAAATCGTTTGCCATCGATTGTTAAACCTGTTGAACCACCGAGAAAGATCTGATCACCCCCAATCACCATAGAGCTCGCACCAAAGTCCACCTTGGGCATCAGATATCCGCCTTTTGTATTACCCGTCCTGATACGTCTATGTGCCACATCGACCTCCTGACCCTACCTGCCAAAAACAGGGAGGGGATTTAGCCTGATAAACTACAGCTTAATACCAAAACGCTCACCCTCTCAGACAATCATTCGGTTAAGTTATATTTTCTCTACAAAGCCGAGATACCTGCATTTGCGCATTGTTCATCCTCTTCACCACTGGCACCGCCTACTCCACACGCACCAATTACTTCACCATCCTTGATTATGGGGACCGCACCAATACCCATGATGAAGCGTCCACCCATTTGCGTCATCAGCGCGCGGAAAACGGGTCGATCCGCACGATCCTCTAGTTCGCTGCTTGGCATTCCAAATAGTGCCGACGCAACAGCTTTCCCACGGCTCCCCTCGACACCTAACATAATAGCGCCATCCATCCGTTTCATAGCCATCAGATTAGTGCCCGAATCAACCACAGAAATAGACACTTTTACTCCAATCTCAGTGGCCTTAGCTATGGCCGCGTCACAAATCCTGTTCGCTTCTTCCAACGTCACGTTTGCCATAAGTTACTCCCTAAAGTGATATCAAATTGGGAAAATCGTTGAACCTGATTCTAACCTCACACGCTTCCATGTCAAATCCCGCCTCTAATCTGATCGCCTGGCTCCGCTCTCTATGCTATAATCCCGTAGTCTCCTTACTGCCCCTGTGTGACTTGCTTGGCAGTCCTTTTAATTCCCATATATAAGTTCAATTGAGTTACTAGCACTGATCAAATGATAGAGCTAATTCAAAATGGCAGTGTTACCTCGGCAAGAGGATTCCTAGCCGGTGGAATACATGCCGGTATCAAGACATCTGGGGAGGATGCCCTCGATCTGGGCATTCTTTTCTCTGAACATGAAGCTACAGTCGCGGGGACATATACTACAAACAAGGTCATTTCCCCTTCCGTTAAGCTAACTAAGTCGAGAGCAAGCAAGCAAACTGCTCAAGGTGTAGTAGTCAATAGCGGTTGTGCAAATTGCTGCGTCGGTGACGTCGGTCTAAAAGATGCAGAGGAAATGACATCGCTGGCAGCAGACCACGTAAACGCCTCCCAAGAAAACATGCTAGTAGCCAGCACAGGAATGATCGGAGTCGAACTGCCAATGGCCTTAGTCAGGCAAAATATAGGCAACATCGAAGTGACATCGAATGGCGGGCACGATTTTGCACGCACGATTATGACCACTGACACTCACCCCAAAGAACTGGCCGTGTCAGTGGACATAGATGGCACCAAAATAGTCTTTGGAGGAGCTGCCAAGGGTGTTGGTATGATCCATCCCAATATGGCAACGATGCTTGCATTCATAGCAACTGACGCAAAAGTAGAGCCCGATTTTCTTGATCAAGCATTGAGAAAAGCCGTGGATCTCTCTTTCAATATGATTGACGTGGACGGCGACCAGAGTACCAATGACACAGTTCTGGTTCTCGCCAACGCTGCAGCTGGAGGAAACGTCATCAAGAAAGGGAGCAAAGAGGCACTCGCCTTCCAAGGCGGACTTGACTACGTTTGCACGGAGTTGGCCAAGGAGTTGGTACGCGATGGCGAAGGAGCTCAACGGCTATTAGAGGTTACTGTGTACGGCGCTCACAACCTGGCTGATGCCAGGACAGCAGCGAGAACAATCGCGTCATCTCTCCTCGTAAAGTCAATGGTACATGGCCGTGATCCAAACTGGGGACGTATCATGATGGGGCTCGGTAAGAGTGGCATCGAATTCGATGAATCCAACGTAGACATTTTCATTAACGAGATTCATATCGTCCATCAGGGTGTAGCAATTCCTTACCTGAAGGACGCTGTAGTTAGTGCGATGAGTGTCCCGGAAGTAAAACTTACGGTGAACGTCGGTGCTGGAGATTCATCTGCAACCGCTTGGGGCTGCGATCTGACTGAAGAATACGTGACCTTCAACTCTGCATATAGCACATAGTCAGGGCGAAGAGACGAATATGCCATTCCTAAACAACGTCTCTAAATTTCTATTCGATTCTAGACTCTCATGAACCAACAATATCACTATTTGGAAGATTCCTCCGAGGCGTCAAATAGAACAGGGCGTGAGCCCTACTCGGGAAAAACATCCACTCATCGTGGAACCATAGTGGTTAAAATAGGCGGCAGCACTTTTGGCGAGAAGGCTACCATTATCCGCGATGTGGTGAACTTACAACAGCAAGGTTACCAGCCAGTGCTAGTGCACGGAGGCGGCAAAGTAATCTCAGAATGGATGGGGCGCCAAGGAGTGAGACCCCGGTTCGTTCGCGGATTACGCGTAACGGATGCAACAAGCTTAGACATCGTCATAGCCGTACTTACAGGTGTCGTAAACAAGGGGATCGTGGCATCCTTGGACTCACTTGGAGGCAAAGCAATCGGCCTGTCTGGAGTGGATGGTGGCATCCTTCACGCTAACATATTGAACCCAGAGTTGGGATTTGTGGGCAAGATATCCAGGGTTGATACAGCACCCATAAAAGCCATCATAAACGCAGGTTTTGTTCCGGTTATAGCGCCAGTAGCGATAAGGGAGCCAAACGACGTAAATCAACCTCTCCTCAACATAAACGCTGACACAGCGGCAGGGGCAATCGCATTGTCTTTGGCTGCTCGCCACCTTCTATTACTTACAGACGTGGAAGGAGTGCTGGATACATCCCACCGGTTAATACCAAGGCTCACAAAAAGACAGGCGTTAGATCTCACACAGTCTCAAATCGTAGGCGGTGGAATGCTCCCAAAACTGGAGGCATGCCTCACGGCAGCAGACGCGGTTGAGGCGACACATATTGTTGATGGGCGTGCACCCGGTATCTTAATCAAAGTCCTGTCCGGCGAACGCGTCGGCACCCGTGTCGGTTAATGTATCTAAACTTCATCAATTCTCTCTATCTGCACGCCCACCTCGCCACACGCAAGGGGACTCCGCCCCACTCTTAGACCTATTAGAAAGTATGTAGACAGGGAGTTCAATTCAAACTGAAAGGTAGCTCAACAGGCTGAAACCACATAACAATGTCAAATTCCTCAAAAGACTTCGATTTTCCCAGTGACTTCGGCTCGCGTATTCCCGATCAGCTAATCGGTCGTAAGAAATGGATAATTGCAGCCGCACTAGTGATCGTGTCCTTGATAGCTCTTTCATTCCTGAAAGGGATCTATGTCGAATGGATCTGGTTCGGAGAACTGGGATTCCGCGGAGTGTTCGCTACGATTATTTTGACCCGCGTTGGGCTTTTCCTCTTAGGTGGAGCCGTTTTCGGAATCTTCCTTGGAATAAACTTGTATATTGCCAATAAACTATCGGCTGGACTAGAAGAGACTCCACTCCCTATAGCCGCACGCGAATTCTTGCGAGTGCTCAAGTCGTGGGGCCTTACATTGGTTTCCATAATATTAAGCGTCGTGTTTGGAGTACTCCTAGCGTCTCAATGGGAGCCACTCTTGAAATTCTGGAGCGGGGTTCCCTTCGGAATCAACGATCCCGTATTCGGCAACGACGTGTCATTTTATGTCTTTAATATCCCTGTCTTCAATGTAATCCAAAGCTGGTTGCTTGGATCTGCAGTTGTTGTAATGTTGGCATCCCTCGGCCTCTACTTCATTAACTACAGTTCCCGAGGCGCGGGCTTCCTGATCACATCGGGCCTAAAAATACACATGTCCATAATTGCAGCCTTGGTGATGTTTATCATCGCATTTGGACATTGGCTCGATCGATGGGACTTGCTGCTATCTGACCAAGGAGCCATATTCGGGGCAGCGTATACAGACATTAACGCCAGAAAACCTGCTCTCTTGATTCTAACAATTATTGCAATAGCAAGTGGCCTACTTATATTGATCAATGCATACCTCAAGGGGATCCGCATGCTTGTAGGCGGTGTCGCACTATGGGTCATCGCGACCATTATGCTTACCGTAGGTTGGCCCCGCTTCATGCAACAATTCGAAGTCAACCCAAACGAGTTTGCGAAGGAGCAAACCTACATAACAAGGAACATTGAGTTCACACGTAGCGCATTCGGCCTAGATTCCGTAGTCGAGCAGTCTTACGAGGCCAATCCAATCCTCAAACCCGAACTCATATCCGAGAACCTGCAGACCATTGACAACATTCGGCTTTGGGACAATCGGCCACTTGCAGCAGTTTACAGACAAACTCAACTCATTCGCCCCTATTATGACTTCAAAGACGCCGACGTGGACCGGTACATGATAGACGGAAAGTACCGCCAGGTAATGCTAGCCGCGCGTGAAGTCGCTCCTGAAAAATTAGCCCCTGAAGCACAAACATGGGTAAACACGCGCTTACGCTACACCCATGGATTTGGACTGGCAATGAGTCCCGTTACTGAGTTCACCAGCGAGGGCAGACCAGAATTCTTCGCCAAAGACATTCCCGCCGATGGGATCATAAGTGTCCGTTCTACATCCCTAGATTCCACTCCAGATATGCTCATTGAGAATCCTCGGATCTACTACGGTGAGAAGACCACGGATTACGTGATAGTAAACACAAACACTGATGAGTTGGACTACCAATCGGCAGAAGAAGTGTTGCGGAGTACCAAGTATTTTGGCGCAGGGGGTGTCCCCCTGAACTCGATTCTTCAGCGAATCATCTTCGCGTGGCACTTCAGTGACATAAATATTTTGATCAGCGGCGAAATCACCAAAGAAAGCCGGCTCCAGTTTCGTCGAGAAATCCAGGAACGCGTTGGAACAATTGCTCCGTTCCTGAAATTAGACTCTGATCCGTACCTTGTCGCCACCAGCAAGGGGCTATTTTGGATGCAGGACGCTTATACGGTAGCCAGTAGGTACCCGTATTCTGAGCCCTCCAAAGAAGGAGTCAATTACATTCGTAACTCGGTAAAAATCTCTATAGATGCCTTTAACGGTAGTGTGGATTTCTACGTGACCGATCCATCTGAACCGATCGTACAGACTTATCAAAGCATCTTCCCGAAACTATTCCAACCCATGGAATCGATGCCCGAGGAGCTGCGCAAACACATTCGATATCCGCAAGACTACTTTAGAACACAGTCCGAGAAATATATTAAGTACCATATGCAGGTGCCGGTAGACTTCTACAACCGCGAGGATCTCTGGAGAATACCGACAGAAAAATTCGGCCAGACCGGTGATCTTCAGCCGGTTGAGCCCTACTATGTGATAATGAAAATCCCCGGCATGGATCACGAGGAATTCGTACTGCTTCTTCCATACACTAGAAACGAACCACCGATAATGGCGGGATGGCTGGCTGCACGTAACGACGGCGATAATTACGGAAAACTGGTCGCCTATAACTTCCCCAAGGACAGGCAAGTAGACGGGCCGGAGCAAATCGAGGCTAAGATAGATAACGACCCCCATATCTCCCAATGGCTGACTCTTCGGTGTCAAGAAGGATCTACCTGCATAAGAGGCAACCTATTAGTTATTCCATTAGCCGTGGGTGATGAACTGGGCTTAATGTATGCTGAGCCCATCTATCTTCAAGCAGAGGGAGTGGAATTCCCTGAGTTAAAACAGGTGATCCTAGCAAGTCAAGAGAAAGTCGTTATGGAAAGCTCCATCCCGGAGGCTATAGAATCCCTTACTGGCTACGTAAAAGATTCCGCTGGTCAAGCAATAGGCCAGCCGACTCAGGAGACTGTCAACGACAGCACGGAACCAATTCAGTTCCAGATAGACAAAGTAACGGAAACGATAGATAACCTGAAGGATTCCTTGTCACAGCTTGAAAATGCCCTGAAAAATTTAATTGACCTCACGGGAGGAAACTGAAAATGGCTACGAACTGGAAAGAGATAGAGCGCCAATATTATATGCAGGTTGTGCGTAGGCAACCTGTGGTAATCGTCAGAGGCAAAGGGACGGTCGTCTGGGACGACTTTGGAAAAGAGTATCTTGACTTTACTGCAGGCTGGGCAGTCAATAACGTAGGCCATTCCAACTCCGCCGTGGCCGAAGCGATAGCCAATCAAGCCCAAACACTTCTCCAAACATCAAACCAATTCTTCACAATCCCACAACTTGATCTAGCACAGTTGCTCATCGACAACAGCTGTATGGAGAGAGTTTTTTTCTGCAACAGTGGTGCTGAGGCCAACGAGGGTGCCATAAAGCTGGCGAAAAAATATGGCAAACTACATCTGAATGGTGCATACGAAATCATCACTGCACTCAACTCCTTTCATGGCCGAACGATGATGAATGTTTCCGCCACCGGACAACCTCACTACCAGCAGAACTTCGCGCCCATCCCAGCAGGCTTCACCCACGTGGATTTTGGAGACATCGCGGGCATAAAAACAGCGACCACTGATAGGACTGTCGCGGTCATGCTAGAACCTGTACAGGGTGAAGGTGGCGTCCGAATCCCACCACCCAATTACCTCAAACAAGTACGGGATTGGTGCGACGAAAAAAATCTGCTGTTGATCTTCGATGAAGTTCAAACCGGTATGGGCCGATTAGGAACACTGTTTGGCTACCAATCCTTCGGAGTGGAACCTGACATAATAACTCTGGCCAAAGCTCTAGGAGGTGGCGTACCAATTGGAGCATTCCTAGCAAATGAGAAAGCGGCCGTCTTTGAACCAGGTGACCATGGGTCAACTTTTGGAGGCAACGCTCTGACATGCGCCGCAGCGCATGCTGCGACCAAATACACCATCGAAAACAACCTCTCAGATAAAGCCTCTCGCATGGGAGAGATTCTTGGCAGCGGGCTAGAAGAGATCAAGCGTGCCAATCCTAATACAGTTGCAGACGTCCGGGGTATGGGCCTCTTATGGGCCATAGAATACACATCTGACATATCGGCATCAGTAATGGCGGCCTGCAACAAGGCTGGGCTTTTGCTCGGCATCCTCGGTACCAACGGCAACCGACTTATGCCCCCACTCACAGTAAGCAAAGATGAGATCAACACTGCTATGGAACGCCTGGACACTGGCTTGAAGGCCGTCTCCAATTAGACCAAATGTCTACCAGACCAATTTCAATCTGAATGAGACGCTATCCGATCCACCTGTAATACGCAAAGCGAATCAAGGTCCGAGGCAGAATATATGAACTGGAATGATCTCAAAAAGAGAAATGTAACCTCAATTGTTGGAGCAGTTTCAGGCGGGCTGGACAGTTGCACTGCCACGCATTGGCTCAGCAGCAAGGGTTTCTCTGTACACTGTGCGACGGTTGATCTTGGTCAGCCCGACGAACAGAACCTAGATGCTATCACGAAGCGTATGCTCGCATGTGGTGCCGATTCCGCCACTGTCATCCCTGGACGCCAACAACTCGCAGATGCCGGACTGAAAGTCATCCAATCCCAAGCCAGGTATGAAGGCGGATACTGGAATACCACAGGTATAGCCCGACCGATTACCGTGAGTTCAATCCTCCCATACCTACAAGAGAGGGACATACCTGTCCTCTTCCATGGGGCAACTGGGAGAGGGAACGACCAGGTTAGATTCCAGCTCGCGACCAACATCCTGGCTCCTGAAATAGAAGTATACGCCCCCTGGCGAGACCCTACGTTCGTGAAGGAATTCCCAGGACGGGAGAGTATGTTGAATTACTGCGGTATGCACAACCTCCCGATCAAACCAGCTTCTGAATCAAGATACTCAACCGATGCGAATTTCCTTGGCCTAACCCATGAGGCTGGAGACCTAGAAAATGTTTCAATACCGCCGTACTTCGTCGAACCTGGTATGGGAGTCTGGGCTTGGGATGCCCCAGACCAACCGGAATCTTTGACCGTAAGATGGGAGGAGGGTGTCCCAGTAGCATTGGACAACACCAATCTAGACCCAGTAAGCATATTTACAATGGCAAACAGTCGGGCCGGTCGGAATGGAATAGGCATTGGTTTACATACAATCGAGAATCGATTTGTCGGCGTCAAATCGAGAGGAGTATATGAGGCACCGGGAATGGAGCTTCTGGGGAAAAGCTACGAATTCCTGCTCCAATTCATCCTCGACCGCCGTGCAAGAGAACTCTACGACTACCTCTCAAGTTTCATAAGCAAGCAGATATACCAAGGGTACTGGCTTGATTTGGCCACCACTTCCGCACTGGAATCACTTAAGCCAATTACGCGTCTGGCAACCGGTACAATCTCTGTACGTATGTACAAGGGATCCGTCCACTTCGAATCAGCTGAAGACACTTCTGAGGCAATGCCAGGTTCGATATATACTGACGACTCCTCTATGGAGGAACTGGGCACCTACAACCACTCAGATGCAGAAGGCTTCCTTAAGATACTGAGTATATCGGCAAAAACCGTTGGAATAAAGCAGTTCGAAAAGCTAGATCGATAACGAAAGATCCACAGTCTCCTACTTGTAAACCCAGACGTGTGACGTCCCTTATCATAGGCCACAGATCGGAACGTGTAAGATATACTTCTGTAATAATTCATCAAGCTGGGCAAGGAAAATGATACACAATGGCAAAGATACATTCGGCGGTTATCTAGAAGATTTCACTCCTGGTGACATCTACAAGCACTGGCCGGGCAAAACAATAACAGAAGCAGACAACCACGTGTTCACCCTACTCACTATGAACACAAACCCACTACACATCGACGAGAAGTATATGGCCGCCCACCAGCATGGAAAGATTCTTGTTGTCGGCCCATTGATAATTAGCCTGGTTGTCGGCATGAGTGTACGTGACACCTCCGGAAAGGCTATTGCAAACTTGGAGTACGAGAAAATCACTCACGATGCCCCCGTGTTCCAAGGCGACACCATCTACGCTGAGAGTGAAATTATTGAGGTGCGTGAATCCAATAGTAAGCCAGATCGGGGCATCGTTTACATGGAAAGTCGCGCCTCTAATCAGCATGGGGAGCTCGTGCTTACCTTAAGGCGCCGCTTCCTAGTCCCAAAAGGGGAAATCTCCTAATATAAGCATCCGCGTAGGGAATAAAATTGAGAAATCAGCCATACCTATCTGATTCATATCAAACCCAATATCTAATGACATGACCAACCGTATGTCGAACTACACTGTATCAATACACTATGACCGACGACTCTATAAACAGGATATTGCCGGCTCGATTGCTCACGTTCGGATGCTCGCCCGACAATCCATCATAGAAACAGAAGAGGCCGATTCCATCGTATCCGGATTGGAACAGATTCGGGAGGAGATAGAAACAGGAGTTTTCCCCTGGCGCAATGAACTGGAAGACATTCATATGAACGTGGAACGGCGTCTGCACGAAAAAATTGGGCAGGTAGCAGGTAAGTTGCACACAGCCCGTTCGCGAAACGACCAAGTCGCCCTCGACTTTCGCCTCTATGCAAAAGATGCCATAGATGACATTCTCAAAGAAATTCATGGACTGCGCCAGTCGTTGGTGTTTCAAGCAGAGGCAAACGCTAGAGTTGTTATGCCAGGCTACACTCATCTGCAACGGGCTCAACCTGTAGAATTCGGACACCACATGCTAGCCTACTTCGAAATGTTTGGTCGGGATGCTGAACGCTTCCATGCAGCTAAGACCACTTCAGACTCTATGCCTTTGGGCAGTGGTGCTCTAGCAGGAGTCCCTTATCCCATAGATAGGGCGTCTGTTGCAGAAGAACTTGGTTTCTCAAAAATATCATCTAACAGCATGGATGCCGTATCAGACCGAGACTTCGTACTTGCGTTCCATTCTGCGGCCTCGATATGTATGATGCATCTTTCTAGAATTGCAGAGGAACTCGTAATGTGGTCATCAGACGAGTTCAACTTCATTCGCTTAGCGGACGAGTACACAACTGGTAGCAGCATCATGCCACAAAAAAGAAACCCGGATTACGCAGAACTGGCCCGAGGCCGGACCGGACGCGTCTATGGGAATTTAATGGCGTTACTTACAACAATGAAAGGCCTCCCGCTTACGTATAACCGGGATATGCAAGAAGACAAAGAGGGCCTCTTCGATTCAGAGGATGTAATAAAAAGCACTCTAATCGCTATGAAAGGCATGATCTCAACGATGGAGGTTGAGGGCGATAACATGCGCCAAGCAGCTTACTCTAGCTACCTGCTTGCCACGGACATCACCGACTACCTAGTCGGTAAAGGCATGCCATTCAGAGAGGCTCATGGAATAGTATCTCAAATTTCCGAATATACCCATTCGAAAGGAAAACTTATGCATGAGATCTCATTGGACACCTATCGGCAATTCTCAGACCTTTTTGATGAAGGTGTCTTTGAGATAACAGTCGACTCTTCAGTATTAGCGCGTGATGTACCTGGAGGCACATCTTTCTCACGAGTCGAGTTGGCAATAAAGGCAGCAGTTATAGAGTTGGAGGAGGAAAATGACGAGTAGATCCATCAAGATTGCTCCCTCCATTCTTTCCGCAGACTTTAGTAGACTGGGAGAGCAGGTACGTGAGGCAGAACATGGCGGCGCAGACTATATCCATGTGGATATTATGGACGGCCATTTCGTCCCTTCCCTAACTTTCGGTCCTCAAGTAGTACGATCGATCCGGCAGTGGACACGACTCCCTCTAGATATACATATGATGGTGTCAACTCCCCAACAGTTCACATCAGAAATGGTAGATGCTGGCGCAGACTTAATAACGGTACATGTAGAAGCGCCAATCCACCTCCATAGGGTCGTGAATGAGATCAAGAGCTCCGGCGTCAGAGTAGGTGTTGCCTTGAACCCTGCGACCCCCGTTTTGGCAATCGAGGATATTTTGCCCGATCTCGACCAAGTCTTAATAATGAGTGTCAATCCAGGTTACGCTTCTCAACAATTCATCGAAGCTTCCGTCGCGAAAATCGCTAAAGTGAAAAAGATGCTAGACCAAACTGGCTTGCCTATCGAGTTGGAGGTCGACGGCGGAATAGGGCCTGTGACCGCTAAGAAAGTAGTTGAAGCTGGCGCCCAAGTCTTGGTTGCCGGATCCGCCGTCTACGACACCAATCTTGATGTCGCCAAAGCGATTACTTTGATCCGTAACAGTGCCGTTGGTAAATCAGAATCGTGATGGCGATGCATTTGGTCGAAATCACATCTAGTCCATCGGGAGAGAGGGCTGACACAAACAAATTACCCCGGAAACTGACTTCTCGTTGGCACGATTCTAAAACAGAATCCCTAGTTTGTTAATACTAGTGCAAATGAAAGAACCACGAACCCCTCAAGAACTCAGCACTCTGCCACCGAAGATCTTTGCAGGCCATTTTGTTCTTCAACAACCCATTAAAATTGGGAAGCTCGTGGGTAATGAGCACTGCTTTTATTCAATGGATACAAAGAAATGATAATGCGGCTGGCCACCTTCGAGAAGCTCTATCTCGGCCATAGGAAATCTATCAGTGGCAGCCCGAGCAGTGTTGCGAGCGACCTCTTCACTCACCAAATCTCCCCAATATAAGGTGACTAAATCCCCATCGCTAACTTCGGCCTTGTCTAAAAGAGCCAAAACAACTTGTTCAATATTCGTTCCTGACACAGTCAGCTCATGTTCTAGCAACCCTATCAAATGGCCTGGCTGAACAGATACATCTCCAATCTTTACGCCCCTGATCGCCTCAGTCACCTCCCCTGTCCTGACTGACCCAATCGCCCCATTCATAACATTCTCGTTTTGTTCCAGACTTACCTCAGTGTTAAGCGCGAGGGTTGCAGCCACTCCCTGAGGTACTGACTTAGACGGAACCACCGCAACTTGCTTTTGTGAAATACCTGCAGCCTGCTCGGCAGCGGCCACTAAATTTCGGTTATTGGGCAATACTACGATGTTTTTGGATGGGGCATCCTCAATGGCGTCCACAAAATCTTGTACACTCGGGTTCA
>JASMAO010000181.1 GCA_030754315.1 SAR202 cluster bacterium | reverse complement strand
ACTATACTAACAACAGAGACACGCTCATACTCGCTCAGATGAGACATAATACACTTGGCGCAGCGAGATCCGTGGTACTGACAGCGTATTGGGGAGACACACCGATGAGCAAAAAACGAATCCTTATTCTAGGATTAATCCAGGCCTTGGGAACAGCCTTATACGTGACGCTGGTTGCTTTTGTACTAAATAATCTGCCTTTCAGTGAGGACGCGGATCCTCAAACCTCATTACAAACAATCATGCAGATCTTGGTAGTACTATTACTTTTCATTGCATCGGCATCCATTACTGGCTGTTTAGTCTTCGGATATCCTGTCATACTGGCCCTACGGCAGAGAGTCAAAGAAGCGGTCTTTTTGGTAGCAGCCACGGTTTCATGGATAGTGTTACTTATGTTGATAGCAGTAACTGTTATCTTAGTCCTGCTTAGTCATCCATAGAGAACAGACACATGTCCACGACCGATCAGATCAAAATGGCCCAGTACGGCACCAAGCATAGCCACGCCCCCGGCGTTCTTCAAGTCATGATTGAGAATCCGAATGTCGATCTGGTAGGCGTGTACGAGCCCGATGTCCCATGGCGGAAGAATTTGGAGGAGTCCGGGTTAGAACCATGGTCGTCCGTCCATTGGATCGATGACAAATCTGCGATTTTAGAAGACCCTTCCATCCTAGCAATGTCATCCGAAGGACTGAACGTCGAAAGTCTCTCTCAGACAGAAGAAATCGTGGAAGCTGGTAAACACGTATTTTATGACAAGCCAGCAGGCGATGACTACGGTCATTTCGAAAGGGTAGTGGAAAAGGCGCGGGAGCGCGGCCTGCTGCTGCAGCTAGGGTACATGTTTCGGTACCACCACGGGTTTGAGAAGATCGCCGAATGGGCTCGATCTAACTTCCTCGGCCATATATTTTCAATTAGAGCCCACATGTCTACCAATATCTCTCCGAAGGCCCAAGAACAGACTTCGCCCCACAAAGGGGGCGTTTTCTATGACCTAGCAGGCCACGTACTAGACCAAATCATCTGGATTCTGGGACGCCCAACCGCGGTGACTTCGTTCATGCGCAGCGACGCGTCAACAGAGCACCAGTTTACTGACAACACACTTGCTGTCTTCGAATATGATCGGGCAATGGCGATGATTGACATCGCAGCGATGGAGCCGGCACCAACAGCTCGGCGCTTTGAAGTGTATGGTGACCGTGGTTCAGCGATTATGGAGCCATTCGAACCCGCCAACTCAATACGGTTATGCCTACCCGCTCAAACCGGTGAGTACAGAGCGGGGGTAACAACAGTAAAACTTGAGGATCGGCGCCGCTACGTAGCAAGCCTTGAGGCATTCATCAAGGACATTCGTGGCGAGAAAAAGCCGGACCGTTCTCTCGAACACGAGCTTTTGGTACAAGAAACTCTTCTACGCGCCACCGGCCGCCACTAAGATTGCCATCGCCCTGAGATTTGGACTACTTGAGTGCGATTGTGTGATATGCACCCGCGGTAATAGCAACCCAGTCGGTATCCGATCCGATTTGGATCGGAGTTAGCTTGCTAGCATAAGTACCGTCACCTAACTGGCCAGAGTCGTTGCTCCCCCAAGCCCAGATGGTACCATCCGATTTGAGAGCAACTGTATGATTCGCACCTGCGGAAATTGCAGACCAGTTGGTGCCTGATCCGATTCGTGTGGGAGCGTAAAGGCTGTCGTTTGTACCATCCCCCAATCGGCCAGAGCCATTGAACCCCCAAGCCCAAAGAGTACCGTCAGACTTGAGCGCTACCGTATGATAATCCGCTCCCACAATGGCAGACCAGTTGGTATTCGATCCTATCTGAGTGGGAACCCCTTTATGGGCGTTGGTCCCGTCACCAAGCTGACTAGAGTCGTTACTGCCCCAGGCCCAAAGTGTGCCATCAGATTTAAGCGCTAACGTGTGATTCCCACCCGTAACAATAACCGACCAGCTACTGGATCCGGTCAACTCCTGAGTGGGATTGTTCCTACTGCCAGTGCCGCCAACACCGAGTTGACCAAATTGATTGCGACCCCACGCCCAAAGAGTACCGTCCGATTTGAGGGCTATCGTATGATAGTTGCCCACAGCAACATCAGACCAGTTGGTATCTGATCCGATCTGGACACGAACGTCCTTACTTAATTCGGTCCCGTCACCAAGTTGTCCGTAGTTGTTATTCCCCCAGGTCCAAAGAGTGCCATCCAACTTAATACCGACAGTGTGATAGTCACCGGCTGCGACAGATAACCACTTAGCGTACCCCCCGGTTTGAGTCGGTATATTATTATTTTCGGTTCCTCCGTTACCAAGTTGCCCTGAATTGTTGCTACCCCAAGCCCAGAGAGTACCGGTTAACTCGAGCGCCAGCGTATGATAGTCACCCGCAGCGGCTACAGCCCACTTAGCACGTCCTCCAGTCTGAACAGGTCCGGCCTTGCCAGCGAGAGTCCCGTCTCCGAGTTGACCATAATCATTGCTGCCCCAAGCCCAAAGTGTGCCATCCGGTTTGATAGCCAACGTGTGGTTCCCGCCTGCGGCAATCGGGGACCAATTAGGATAGTTCTCAATCTGGGTCGGTTTGATCTCGCCTGCAGTGGTACCATCGCCAAATTGACCGTCGCTATTACTACCCCATGCCCAGAGAATACCATCCGACTTGAGAGCCACCGTGTGATTCCGTCCGGCAGCAATAACTGACCAGTTAGTGTCAGAATAGATGGTGGGATTTCCAATCAGGGTCGGAACAGTCCGGTCGATCCTTGTACCATCACCTAGTTGGCCCGATTCATTGCGACCCCAGGTCCAAAGGGTGTCTGTCCAGTTGGTGCCAGTTGATTGGAGGCCAACCGTGTGATTTTCGCCCGCTGCGATAGTTGACCAGTTAGTTCCTGTTCCGATTCGAGTGGGAGAGTATTTGCTTTCAGTCGTCCCGTCACCGAGCTGATGATATCTGTTGTGACCCCAACCCCAGAGACTACCTGTTGATTTGAGAGCAACCGTGTGATTCCCGCCTGCAGCAATAGTAGACCAGTTAGAGGCCCCTTCGATCTGAGTAGGGACGACCTTGACCATAAAGTTCGTTGCTCCTGCGATCTGACCATAATAATTCTGTCCCCACGCCCAGATGGTACCATCCGATTTGAGAGCCACGGTGTGGTAGTTGCCAGCATCAATTGAAGACCAATTTGCGTTTCCACCGATTCGAGTGGGACGGTTCTTGTATTGGGTATTTCCAATACCAAGTTGGCCGTAGTTGTTGCGTCCCCAAGCCCAGAGAGTGCCATTCGATTTAATACCGACCGTGTGATAGTCACCTGAAGCGATCACAGACCAGTTCGTATCTGATCCGATCTGAGTAGGGGATATCCGATCAATATAGGTTCCATCACCAAGTTGACCGTAGTCATTCCTTCCCCACGCCCAAAGAGTGCCATCTGACTTAAGAGCAAGCGTGTGATAGTCACCAGGTGCGATAGCAGACCAATTGGTAGCCGCATACATGATCGGGTTACCTATCTGAGTGGGTATGACTTTGTTGTCGTTGGTCCCATCTCCAACTTGACCCGACACGTTACGCCCCCAGCCCCAGAGGGTGTAAGACATAGGTATGGGGGTGGGAGTAGGTATGAGGGTGGGAGTAGGTGTGGGGGTGGGAGTAGGTGTGGCCGTGGGAGTAGGTGTGATCGTTGAAGTTGGTATGGCGGTGGGAGTAGGTGTGATCGTTGGGGTAGGTGTGGCCGTGGGAGTGGGTGTGATCGTTGGAGTAGGTGTGGCCGTGGGAGTAGGTGCCACCTGGGTTGGGGTTGGGGTTGGAGTTAGGGTTGGGATCGGAGTTGGATCGGTACAAGAATCAACTTCCCCAGCGGCGGCGGGAAGGATGTGCAGACTTCCCATGGCCCTCTCTATTACGTTCAATCCAACATCATCGGTGTAGATACCTTGAACCAATATTGCAATGAATCCGCAAAGCATTCGGGCTTCGTCTTTGTCCCCAATCAGTATGTTTGTACGTACCGGGAAAGAGCCTTGCATGAACCTGATCTGGGTTCCATCAATTTGATCAACAGTGACAGGACGTGAAGTGATTCCAGATATGCCTTCTGTTTGTTCCAAATCCTCTATCTGCAGTTTTACATATTCCTCTCTGTCGATTGGTTTTCCGGAAAATAAATATTGGATATCTGCAAATACAAGTAGATTTGAACCAGTTTCAGCATCCACTGACAACAAGAAAGGAACAGCACCAATTGCCTCTAACGCAGGCAACGCTTCCATCAACTTGTCCGTATCTAAATTCGTCTCCCAGTGAGATGGCACGGACATCGAAAATACTTCCTCTTCATCTATAACCGTAATCCAATCTTTGGGTACCAGCCTAACAGCCGGCGCTGGCGTCGGATATGGCGTCGGTTCTACGACAGAACCACCACCCTGAACAGAACATGGCTTGAGTTCTACATCAAACCCATCCCACTCAGTGAACGTACCTTCCACAGTCGTCGCATCACCTACCGCAACCCCCGTAACATCCGAAATGTCGGACACCATGCACCAAACAGTGTTGATCTCAAATAATGCACCGCTACCCAAAGCAATGTAAGGATTGCCAAACAGATCGTAGTCTATCGTCGTAACTTCGCCTTCAACGGTCAGGTCCTGCCCCTTATACCTTTGAGATGCTCCTATCGCATTTGAGGTGAACTCTTCAACCAAATCCCCTGCCTTTATAGTGCCTGTAGATACAGGCGCTGGCATCGGAACGGCTTTCGGTGGAACAGCGGTCGGGGGAACAGCGGCTGGGGTGAGTTTCGGAGCCAGCGGGACTGTCGCTTTTTCTTTTTCCTTTTCTTCTGCCAACCTAGCTTGAACTGTGGCCTCGACATCAGGGGTGGGATCAGGAATGGGTTCAGATGAACTACCACCACAAGCGAGAATAGCGGAGAAGAAGAAAACGCACCCGAAAGGGATCAGAGTTTTATGCTTAATACCAACAAGCATCATAATGCCTTTTGAAGCATTTTGATTCATTATATCGGAAACGGCTTCGATAGATCCAAAATATGATCGGTTAATGCAGAATTGTCCAGCCGACAAACACGAAATTACATCAAATATTCATCGATTCTTCTCTTCAAAAAGAATCATGGATAAAGAGTTGGTAACCAGGGGCTGTTACCTCCCCACAGTTCAAGCTAAGGCTAGTCGAATAGACTCGGCAAATGATTAATCAGAGCTGCTCAGGGCTGCAATCAAATCTGGTGTTACTTCACGCAGGAAAACCTGCGTGGTTTTATTCAAATCCCAAGTTCCGTAAAGGCGTCCAAGGAGTTTGCGAATGGCAGGGTCGAGAAGCATCTGCTCGTATCCTGAAGCGTCATCCATTTCAACAACAAGCTTCAAATGAGAGCGAAGAGCGCCTGCTCCGGAGTACACCTTTGCTGAGCGAATCCCGGCGCTATTACGAATCGCCGGGATCACTTCGTCCATAAAAAACTTCAGCTCGTTGAGAGCAACCTCGTCCGATATAGAACCTTTGAAACTAAACGTTCTTTCATATAGAGTCGCCACAGTCAAATATACCTTTCCTCAAAGTAGAGCCCTGTTACCACTGCGGAAGTTTGATCTAACAACACGCGTAGATCAATAATCATCTGCAGCTTCACACTGACCCTTTCGTTTTCGTCATTGGCCCTTATTTAATGAACCGGAAATCGGGGTCCCCACGTAGCAACCAATCGTGTAGGGATACTCTATCGTCGCATGGTAATGATATCCCAATGTCCCATGCTTATGCCCATGGCACAAATCCAAATCATCATTGGACATCTCAACTCCGCTTCCACCTTTATATCCATAAATAGGAAACCCATCATTAATATACCCAACTATCCCAGAATGACCGTCACTCAACAATTCGGTATCGAGCCGTTCTGGAATGAAATGGTAGTGGTAAGTGCTCATGGCAGGATGTCCCCCAAATTCATCTACCACTTCCCTCGCCACAGCGTCTTCACCACGTGCGTCCGACGCGTGAAAAATGACTACACCATTCTTCGTCACTCCGATTGCGCCCAAAGAAACACAGGCCGGTGGTGTTTCCTCCAATGGATAGGCGGGGTAGGAAAATGAAAAACTGACCGACATCGGTACACCGGGATTCGGATCTATCTCGGTTAACGCCGCATAGTTATTCATCGGCCAGTCACCGATCTTTCCATCTACAGGGAGATTATTGACGTTTATTTGGCGACTATCACCAGAAATCGTTTCTAAGTATGTTCCCGTTTCAGGAGTAAATGGTCCTCGTGGCAGCCATAATTTTTCGAAAAAGTTCCAAGTTTTATCGACAAGATTCAGCCACATCATCCTACTTTCTATGGCGCCCGGAGCACCCGGGTTCTTGCCTGTGCACGAATATAGATAGCCTTTTGCGGGCACAGAGGTTGTCAAATAATCATCCCCTAAGCGTAAGTTAGCGCAGTCTGGCCCCTGCTCATCACTACAAAGCGCTGAAGTGATTGTGAAGTTTGATACGCTCACGTCGCCTGAATCATTGAGTACGAGTAGGTATCCCCAGTACACCATACCCGCACCTAAACCAATGGCAATTAACAGGAATCCAATCTGCCAAACCTTCAATGTCTTCACTAACGACGACACTCCTTCTTACGGCCCGTGCCTATTTATGTATCTTGCGTACAGTACCAGCCGTACCACCAATAAAGTTAGTGTCAACCATTAGCAAGGTAATGGTGGTACGCCCCCATGCCGCCATACACATATTCTCTAACCATAACTATAGTTACATTTTAGTCATTACTTTAGGCTTGTTATTATCAATTTAACAGGATGAGAGTTGCTATTTCCTAAAAGCATGGATTTAATACATACTCTTCTCAAAGAACTAATATCCGCTATTTGCGCGCCCGTGAAATTATCCCCCTATGGAACACAGAGTTCCTTGTCATTGGTGAAAACCCTTTCTGCCTTCTCACTCTCATTAATCGACTGATAAGCCATTGCCCGATAGAACAACCCCAGCAACCAAGCTTCTCGAAAGACTACAGATACCTATTGGAGCCTGAAATCCCACGAGGTGTATCCTCGAATAAGGCTAAGACATCTGAATAGCCACCGGCCACTGTGTTATTTGTCTACCCATGTCCCCCCATTTATCAATTTCGACACCATATCTTCCGAAACGTCCCATAACCGCGTCGCCATATCTTGATCTTGACCAAATTCTGAAGTTTCCGAAGGGTTACAGTCGGAAAAATAGTTGCCACTCACACCATCAAGATCAGAATGTACGCCAACATAGCATTGTGTTGCAGCACCTTGTTGCACCGTTTTTAAAAAAATCTTCTCCACTGTTCTCAATCCATACCTGACTAAAAGCCTGTAATGCCGTACCAGGTTGGTGTGAATAACCCCGGGATGGACAGCGTTGGCTGCAAAGTTTGTCGAATCAAACCGCCTTGATAATTCGTTAGAGAACAGCAGATTCGCCAGTTTGGAATGGCCATACGCTTTATGAGAATCATAGCCATGGGATCCCGAAAAATTCGTGAATTGGATGCCATTACTGTATGAAAACATTTTATGTGCCGCACTTGATACCACTATCACACGTCCATAATCATTCAATGAACCTGCCAATCCATTCACCAATATGAAATGGCCTATGTGGTTAGTTAGGAATTGCAATTCTATACCGTATTTCTGTTGCAATTTAGGCAGCGCCATTATGCCAGCATTACAAATTAACGCGTCGATTTGAATGTTGGCATTTTTCAAGGTTTCCACACATTCTAAAACCGATTGAGGCTCCGAAAGTTCACAAGCCAATGGGTAATATGAGTCATTCATTTGTAGGCATATAGATTCAGCTTTCCCTAATGTTCTCGCTAGCCCGATCACGGTTGCACCTCGCTTGGAAAGGACCCTTGCAGTTTCTAGGCCTAAACCAGAATTAACTCCCGTTATTAAAACCTTTTTCCCGGTCAGGTCGAGTCCCTCGGTAACCTCTTCTGCTGTACTGGAAAATCCAAATCCATTGGCTCCGGCTTTTTTCAAAAGACTAATAAGCGACATTAAGAACTCCTGTTATTTGATCGTGTAAACAAGCGGATCTTACCCATGTCCTCACATCTGGCAGAAAGGTCAAGACACCCTCACTCTTGCATTTACATACACCAAACAGCACCAGTTACACCTACCAGAGACTAAAACCTTGACTCTTCCCCTCTCTATTCCTATCATCCACAACTAGCGTACTCGCAGTTAGGGAACAGTCCAAGGTGGTAGAGATCATGGAGTTAAAACAGTATATCCGAGAAGTTCCTGACTTCCCCAAGCCCGGCATCTCTTTCAAGGACATCACACCTCTTCTCAAGAACCCCATCGCATTCCGCCATGTCATTAAGCGCTTCGCGGAATTTGGTTCCGATCGAGAAGTTGACCTGATAGCGGGTATAGACGCTCGCGGATTTCTGTTCGCTGCACCACTCGCTGTCCAGCTAGAGCTTCCTTTCATTCCAGTCCGCAAAGAGGGGAAACTACCCTACCAGACTACATCTATGGGTTACTCCCTTGAGTACGGCGATAGTTCTATGGAGATCCACACAGACGCAATCATCAAAGGCCAACGCGTGTTGATAATAGACGACCTACTGGCCACGGGTGGGACCATGGATGCTAGTACAAGACTAATTCAACGATGTGGCGGAGAGGTCGTCGGACACGCTGTTGTGATCGAACTGGTCGATCTGGGAGGAAGGGATCGTCTAAAAGGAAATTCGGTGCTGTCTTTAATTCAATACTAGCCAATGACATTAGAAGATCTTAAAAGATGTCCCCAAAATCAATCCAGTCATCGGTGGCATCGCCCCCGGTTTTCACTTCACACTTTCAGTGCCTTCCAGTACAGAAATTATCGGTTCCTCTGGTCCTCTGCACTCTGGGTAGCCGGGGGTTATTGGATTCAACAGGTCGTGGTCGGATGGCTAATCTATGACATAACTAACTCAGCTTTCTTAACGAGCGTTGCAATGGGTCTGGAAGCAATCCCAATCCTAATCGGTGGCCCCATTGGTGGTTTTTTGGTGGATGTCTTCGACCGTCGCAGACTGCTGATCACTGTCTGCCTATACCATGGCCTATGCGCACTAGCCTTAGCAATTGGATTGATATTCTGGGAAATTGGCCCCCTAGAAATTTTCACTTTTACTCTACTTGTGGGCTTCTCATGGGTGATTTCTGAGCCTGCAAGGTCAGCCGTGGTAGCCAACACTGTCCCGAAAGGGGGGTTATTGAACGCATTCGCACTGATCACACTCGGATGGGGTGGAGCAAGATTAGCCGTTCCTGCCATAGGCGGGCTGTTAATATCGATTTACGGCGCCCACGCCGCCCTTATATCAGAATCGATCTTGATGCTGACCGCTGCACTCTTCGCAGCCGGGATACGCATGGACGAAAAGGATCGTGAAAAGCCCCAGTTATCGAAAATCATTAACGGACTCCTCGAGGGGGCTCTTTATGTCAGAAACAATCGAATGATTCTCGCTCTGCTAACGTTTAGCTTTGCCCCGCCTCTTATAATATTCCCTTTCGTTTATGGTTTATTGCCCGTCTACGCTGCCGAGGTATTCCATGTGGGACCAACCGGTCTCGGGATCCTAGTTTCAGCGTCTGGGATAGGAATGGTTTTTGGCACCATCGTGGTTGCCTCTCTTGGAGACCTT
>JASMAO010000180.1 GCA_030754315.1 SAR202 cluster bacterium | reverse complement strand
GCATTCTTTTTGCCAGAAATCCCTCCACCTATTTTCGTCCCCCATCGCTGCGCCCCATTCTTTGGTAGCGGACAAATAACCTATCACTGCTTCGAACCAGACGTAGATTCGTTTCCCGTCATACCCATCGAGTGGTACGGGTATTCCCCATTCTATGTCTCGTGTTATGGCACGATCGTGGAGGCCGCCTTCGAGATAACTCACTGTGAAATTGGCAACGTTAGCTCGCCAATGTGTTTGCTTGCGAGCCCACTCAAGCAGCTTGCTTTCAAAAGCGCTAAGTTTCAGAAAGAAGTGTTCAGTCTCACGTATAACGGGGGGTGACCCACAGAGACGGCAGGTCATGCCTATGAGATCTTCAGGATCTAGGGTTCGACCGCAGTTATCGCATTGGTCACCGCGCGCACCATCGAAGTTACAGTGAGGACATCTGCCTCCCACGTATCTGTCAGCTAGAAAACGACTGTCCTTTTCGCAGTACGGTTGTGACATGGCGTCTTTGTAAATGTACCCATTTTTCAGCAGCCGCAGGAACACATCCTGGGCTACTGCGTGATGATTTTCTGTATGGGTAGAGGTGAATAAATCGAAGCTGATTCCCAATCGTCTCCAGTTGTCTAAAAACTCGGCATGGTATTCCTCGACGACGACCTCCGCGGAAACGCCGCGATTCTCGGCCGCCAGTGTGACAGGTGTCCCATGAGAATCGCTACCCGAAACCATTGCGACGTCGTTACCTTTGAGTCTGTGGTATCTGGCGAAAATATCGGCTGGCAGGTATGCGCCAGCAGCCTGGCCAAGGTGAATTGAACCATTGGCGTACGGCCATGCAACCGCTACGAGAATGCGCTCAGGCACTAATCGTTCCTCACAATGATAATAGGTCTCCTGACTTAGGACATGCTATCACAGGCATATTTTTCGGTTCTCAGAAACGTCAGAAGCCTCCCCAATTCGAGAAGACTCTTGGTGAAATTAGGTTTATGCTTCGCTATCTGTCCCCATTAATAACTTGGATGACGGGTCAGGGTTGATCTGGGAAATAAATGCAATCGTGCGTTGTTAAGTAGCCAAACTAAACAATGGTAGCACGACTGAAGATTTGGCCCAAAGTCCGAACTGATAGACTAGAGTTAATGGTCGACGTTATCTGAAACTGTAGCTAAATTCAGCCACATCTTGTAAACGCGGCTCTTTGGCAGACCACTTTCCTTGACTACAGATGAAACCGCGTCTTTTGCTTTTGCACCTTGGCATCTGAGAAGTGCCAAGGTGCTAATGGCATTCTTCTCCAGTGTTTGAATGTCATCAATTACAGGGTCAGCACCGTGGATGACGAGCGTGAATTCACCGATTGGGCGTGAGAAATGCAGTAATGCATCTGTGATAGTGCCCCTGAATATTTCCTCGTGTATCTTTGTCATCTCGCGGCAAACAGTTATCTGTCTGTCGCCAAGCACAGCAAGTACGTCGGAAAGGGATTTCGTAAACCTGTGTGGCGTCTCGAAAGCAACGAGGGCTTTTGGATCAGTGGAAAGCATCCTTAGCAACCTTTTTCGTTCGGACGAACGTCGTGGCCAAAACCCGACGAAACTGAATTGCCCTGCTTCAAGTCCTGACGCTGAAATAGCGCTGGTTACTGCAGATGGCCCGGGCACGGGTACAATCATGATGTTTGACTTGGCGACTGCATTTACGAGTTCGGCACCTGGATCGCTTATGCCGGGCATGCCAGCATCTGACACTAATGCCACGTCCTTTTCAATCAGCGATTTTAGTATCTTCGGAGTCTGGCGGCGGTAATTGTGAGCATGGTAGCTTACCAAAGGGGTTTTAAGTTTGTGGCGTTCCAGGAGTTTTCGAGTAACACGAGTGTCCTCGGCAGCTATCAGGTCAACTTCGCTTAGGATTCGAAGTGCCCGAAGGGTGATGTCTTCCAGGTTCCCGATTGGTGTCGCAACTATGTAAAGCGTCGGCATTGTTAGATGATCAAGTGGTTGGAAAGTTGTAGCCCTTGGGTATATTGATTGTTATTAGAGTTCACGTATGCATGTATTTCCCGATGGGAGTTATCTAGCGGTCGTGTTTGGGACTGTGTCCATGGGTTAATAGGTCTCAGGCCACTTAACATCGCAGCTAAATTTATTAGACTAGTTTTGCATTCAAGGTTGTCACCGATGCGGGCCACTCAAGCCATCGAACGAACAATGGCCGTGATGGTTTGTTACGAAGTTAGTGTTTGATATTTCGGGTAGGAGTTTTGCTTGAAGGATTACAGTTGGAAGTTGTGTAGGATAAATTGATTTTGCCCGTTGACTAAGCCATACCACTCAATCGGCGACCGCCCAGAAGATGGAGATGTAAGTGCTCTACTTGCTGTCCTGCGTCGTCACCCTGGTTGAACACCAACCTATGGCCATTCTTTAAACCCTCTTGTTTTGCTATTTTCTCAGCGGATTCGAACAAGGCGCAGAGCATCTCGTGATGTTGTTTATCTAACTTGGATAAGGCCGTAACGTGTTCGTTTGGAATGATCAGTACATGCGTGGGCGTTCTTGGGGCAATATCTCTGATCACGAAGCAGTAGTCATTGCTGTAAATCTTTTCGCTGGGAATCTTCCCGTCGCGAATCTTACAAAAGATGCAATCATCGACCACACATCACCTCCAGTGAAATAGCCCGTCCTGGAATGACTAGGTTAATTTGCCCTACTCAGGATGGCATTTGGAGCAGCTCTATGCGGACACGGTCGGGACCTTCGATGAATGCGATAATCGGGCCACCTCCGGGTACCTGGACCGGGCCCTCCATGAGCTTTGCTCCCATTTTCGAGAGGCGTTCCAGTTCTGGCTCCATGTCATCCACGCTGATGCCTATGTGCTCCAAGCCCCAGTGTGCGCTGGCATCTCCGTCTCCCATTTTTTCATTGGTCCGTGCACCCGATATATTGACCACCGTACCATTGGGTGCTTCGCATCGTATGAATCGGTCTCCCCAAGGGCGCGACGCATCACTGATGACCGTGAAATCGAAGGCCTTGACAAACCAGTCAGCGCTCTTTTTGGGGTCCGGAGATTTCAGATGTACGTGATCGAACTTGTAATTCATAAAGAATTCCCTTTCAGCATTTGCTTGTTTAGAATGGAAAGCCTATGGCGTGGTTAAGGCTATGTCAAGTTGACGCTAAACTATCGTCAGGAATCTTTCAGAAAAGGTGATGCCCATCAAGTTTGAGTGGGGTTTTTAATTGATAGCCAAGTCCGCTTCTCTAACCGCGTCCGCGAAATCTTTGATCTTTTTAGGATCCTTCACCCCTCTAGTTTCGACCCCGCTAGACACATCGACTGCCCAGGGATTTACACTGACTATGGCTTGTAGAACGTTGTTTGGTTTAAGTCCACCCGCCAGTAGAAAATCGTGTCTTGGAGATAAGCCGGCTGCAACATTCCAATCGAAAGCTAAACCTGAACCCCCGCCAACGTGATCATTGATGTACTTGTCCAGTAGAGGGATTTGGTGGGCAGACTCTACCTTCACGATCTGGGCCTCAGTCTCAGCTACAGATTGATCGAGAGGGTTATCGTCCCTAATTTTTATTTGTTTGACGATAGGCACGATGATCTGGCTCCAGTATTCTGGAGGCTCGTTACCGCAGAGTTGGACCATGTCCAGTCTACACTCTTCCACGATTCGATTTACAAGCTGCACAGACTGGTTTAAGAAAAGTCCAACCAGCTTCGGTCCATCTACACTGAAGCTCGATCGGTATTCGAGGAGTATGGATTTTGCTTGTTCGAAGGTAATCTGTCTACGTACGCCGGGGACGAACACGAAACCGATGAAATCGGCACCTACTTCAGCCGCTATCCGAGCGTGCATCGCGTCCTTGATCCCACAAATCTTGAATTTGGTCAAAGTAATTCCCTAAGCTTTTTCCCAGGATCCGGTGCCGTGATTAGACTCTCTCCAACGAGGACCGCTTGAGCACCAGCACGGGATACTCGGTCTATGTCGCCTCTGGTGCGTATACCACTTTCGCTGACTATGATTGTGCTGGCCGGCAGATGTTTAGAGAGTCGCTCTGTGACAGACAGGTCTGTCTTGAATGTGTGGAGGTCACGGTTGTTGATGCCAATAATTTCGGCGTCTGTGTTCAGTGCTAGGTTCAATTCTGTTTCATTGTGAACTTCTACAAGACACTGCAGCCATAGATGATTGGCTGCTTGGATTAATATCTCCAAATCACGAGCAGACAGGATGCCAACAATCAGCAGGATAGCGTCGGCGCCATGAGCTCTAGATTCGTAGACTTGGTAAGTATCGAATATGAATTCCTTCCTTAACACCGGAATATCGTGAGGGTTCATAGCTTCGGAAACGTTTTCCAGATCCTTGAGGCTTCCATGAAAGTGGTCTACGTTGGTAAGCACGGATATCGCTGCAGCTCCATTTGACGCATAACTTTTTGCTATCGACGCTGGATTGTAGTTGGATTTCAGGAGTCCGGCTGTAGGTGATGACCTCTTGCACTCGGCGATGATCCTGACAGAATCTCCCATTAAGGCTCCTGCGAAATTGAGAGGGGGCGTTTTTTGTGAGATTAATTCTTCAAGCTGTTCTATGGGCGTGTCGATTTTGGCACGCTCTACCTCAAGCTTTTTGACAGAAACTATCTCTTTTAGGATGTCAGGGAGGTTCCGGTTTACCATTCAAAGCCTCTTAACTGGTTCAATCGACTGTTACAGGTAATCAAATGCGAGGTCCGCTGCGTTACTCTAGCTTTGAGGTTAACTTTACTAGGGCAGTGAGTTTCTCCGATGCGTTGCCGCTATCTATAGACTTCGCAGCTACCTCAATCCCTTCCGCTATGGTAGTGACCCTGTCGGCGGCTAACAGTGCACCCGCGGCGTTCGCCAGAACCACATCGCGGGCGGCTCCGCGTTGGCCGGAGAGAACGTTACGAACTATCTCTACGCTTTGTGCAACACTCGTTACTTTCAAGTTGTTTGTAGGCATAGGGTCAAGTCCCATGTCGACTGGTGCAATTTCGTTTAAGGAAATCTGTCCGTTCTTGAGTTCCCAGATTTTAGTTGGCCCTTCGAGGCTGATCTCGTCAATGCCTCCAGCACCATGAACGACCAATGCGTGTCTGCTACCAAGTATTGCCAGGACATTGATTATTTTCTCCGCGAGATCCGGGTTGGCTACCCCTATCAGTTGAGAATCGACGTTGGCTGGGTTAGTTAGTGGGCCGAGCATATTAAATGCTGTTCTTATGCCTATCTCCCGTCTCGGTCCGGCCGCATATTTCATTGATGGATGAAATACCTGGGCGAACATGAACCCGAAGCCGACTTCTTCCAGACAGCGCTTGACGTTGTTTGGTCCGAGAGTGATTTTTACACCCAGTGCCTCAAGTACGTCGGCGCTGCCGCAGGTTCCTGACATGGCTCTATTGCCGTGTTTGGCGACCACAATTCCAGTGCCGGCGATGACAAACCCAGCAGTTGTAGATATATTGAATGTGCCCGATCCATCTCCTCCGGTGCCACACGTGTCTACTGCACGACCATTTACGTCGACGTGTAGCGATTTCTCTCGCATTACGAGTGCCATTCCAGCAATTTCCTCTGGGGTTTCACCCTTCATTCTTAATGCTGTTACGAAGGAGCCAAACTGCGCTGGAGTGGCATCGCCGTTCATTATTTCATCCATTGCTAGCGAAGCGTCGTGTTGTGACAGGTCGCGGCCATCGACAATCGATTCAATCGCGTCTTGAATCATGGTCAACTCCTTGTGCGCAGTGTTGATCTGATAAGGCTAGGTATCTTTGTTAATCTTCCATGGGGTTGCTCGAGATATTCAAGCGTTAAGAAAATTTTGAAGAATGTCTTTACCTACCTCTGTCATGATTGACTCGGGATGAAATTGGATTCCTTCTACGGGGTGGATTTTGTGACGCATTCCCATAATGATACCGTTGTCGGTCCAAGCGGTCACTTCCAATTGAGAAGGCAGGTTATCACTAACAACGGCGAGTGAGTGGTATCTAATTGCTTTGAAGGGGTTAGGAATGCCCCGCAATACACCCGTGTCGTTGTGGTGGATAAGGGAGGTCTTTCCGTGCACGACCTCTCCAGCGTAATTGACGGTTCCACCATATGCATAGCCGATGCACTGATGTCCCAAGCAAACACCCAATGTTGGAGTGGTTGGGCCAAAGTTAAGAACGACGTCGTTGGAAATGCCTGCCTTTTCCGGCGTGCAAGGGCCAGGCGAGATGACGATTTTCTCCGGCCTCAATGTGTGTATTTCATCCAAGGTAGTTTGATCATTGCGTTTTACGTTCACTTCGGCACCCAACTCAGTCAAATACTGGTAAAGGTTATATGTGAAGCTATCGTAGTTATCTAGTAGCAATATCATGGTGTCTCCCTCCCTAAGAGGGGAGTCTAATATTTGGGATAGTTTCATCGATTCCCCCGGTTTTCAGGGCAAGTAAAAGTCGTGCTCAGGGGACGGTATCTGTATTTGTCACCACCCAGATTTCCGATCTAGGTGACTGGCTCCCAATATCTCCTTCTTGGCGGAATGTCCCAAATTTGTTTTTTTAACCTAATTCCTTCTCTGCCTGCTCTATAGCTTTCAGTACAGCGGCGGACTTATGGAGAGTCTCTTCATATTCCTTCGCTGGCACACTGTCGTAAACGATACCCGCACCAGACTGTGTGTATGCTGTCCCGTCTTTGACTACCAACGTCCTGATCGTGATAGCCGTGTCCATGTTGCCTCGTAGATCGAAATACCCGACCGCGCCCCCGTATGGGCCACGTTTGTCTGGTTCTAGTTCAGATATTATCTCCATCGCACGGATCTTCGGTGCTCCAGATAACGTTCCTGCTGGAAAGCAGGCTCTGATCGCATCGTAGTTCGTGTACCTTTGGTCCAGCTTTCCTGTAACGTTTGAGACCAAGTGCATGAGGTGAGAGTATCGTTCCACCTCCATCAGT
>JASMAO010000179.1 GCA_030754315.1 SAR202 cluster bacterium | reverse complement strand
ATGGAGAGGCAGGTGCCCACACTGCGTATTTCGACAGGGTTTCTTATATTGAGATTCCAGATCAATCCACGCGTGTAGCCGCTCTCCAGACCGATGCAGTAGACCTTGTTCAGGAATTCTCGCAAGACCTGATTGACCGGTTGAAGGAAGACTCAAACGTTCAATTAATAGCGAATCCGCCTCTAAGGCTTCTCGGTCACTTTAACTATCAGATCCCACCGTTCAATGATCCGGAACATGGGCGAGATCTACGGCGAGCTGTCGTGATGGCCTACAACAATGAAAAGGCACTGCTGGCAGCTGCTGGAACTCCTGACCGAATTAATCTTTGCGCTTCACTCATGGAATGTGGATCAGCATGGGAATCAAATGCCGGCAGTGAAAACATGTACAACGCTCAACGTGTTGAAGATGCTAAGAAGATCGTGAAAGATGCAGGCTATGAAGGCTATACCATTCGATTGATGGATCCAGCTGATCGTCAGCCTGCTCATGGTGCTGCGCAGGTAACCCGTGAGGTACTGGAAGACATTGGATTCAACGTGGATCTGCGAGTCATGGACTGGGCCACGATGGTCCAAGACAGGGCAACTGTAGACCGTTGGGAATTCTTCCATACTTGGAGTGGTCGCAGTGTTCGAATCGGACCGATTGGACATCTGAGGTTCGGTGAACTTCAATACGATGCGTGGTTCAACCACTACACTGATACCGATGGTACTCAGAGAGCACTTTTCGATGTTTTCTCTTCGGAAACTGATGAAGGGAAGATAAAGACCGCTATGGAAGAGTTCCAGCAGTACTTCTATGATGATGCGATATTCCTCCAAGTTGGTGAATTTTTCAGCAACTGGGCGGCCAGTAACTCCATTGATGGATTACATGGCAACCCTGGTGGACAGAAGCCATACGACAAGTTCTTCAAGTAGAAAAATTTGGTCGGGGCTACCCGATGGCAAATTCATATCGTTCCGGGGGAGTGACAGCTGATGTTTTCGAAGCTGTCACTCCCTCGGGGTGATTAAATACGTTACGTAGAGCACTCTTTCTCTCGTAATGTTCTAGAACGATTGCACAGTGAGAACTGTGCTGTAGATAAGGAATGATTAAGTCACTTGTGGCGTTATATTGCGCAACGTATTCTAGTGTCGATCCCTGTGGTAATCATGGTGGGGATAATCACCTTCACCCTGGTATATGTGGGACCGGGAGATCCTGCGGCTATCATTGCTGGCGATGAGGCGACACCTGAAATTCTTGAAGCGATTCGTGAGGATCTGGGCTTTAATAGGCCGTTCCCTGTGCAAATGGGAGATTGGTTCTGGAAATTGCTGCAAGGTGATCTTGGAACGTCCTATTTTTCCAAGCGAGAGATTACCGAGCTAATTACGCCTCGGCTCCAGCCCACTCTTTCACTAGGGTTTCAAGTCGTTGTGTTGTCCACTTTGATCGGTATCAGTACCGGTATGTTAGCTGCCTGGAAGGCAGGCTCGCGTTTAGACAGAAACCTGATGATTTTGGCTGTCCTAGGATTTGCCACACCTGGGTTTTGGCTAGCGTTTCTGACAATTTGGTTGTTCGCTGTAAACCTTGGCTGGTTTCCTGTGATCGGATATAAACCGATTCAAGACGGACTCATACCTCATCTCCATAGTATGTTTTTGCCAGTGATGGTTAACAGTATTCTCGCTTCTGCTTTTATTTCCAGGATTACCAGATCGGCGATGCTTGAGGTACTCCGTGAGGATTACATACGAACTGCTCGTGCAAAAGGGGCATCAGAGTTTTCTGTATTCATTCGCCACGCGTTCCGTCCGTCAGCAATTCCAGTGGCTACTGTAATTGGCGCTTCGATCGCAGGCCTGGCTACCGGGTTTGTGCTAACCGAAACGATATTCGCAATCCCCGGATTGGGTCGGATGCTTGTAGATGCAATAGTCAGGCGGGATTACCCGATAATTCAGGCCCTGCTTATGGTTGTGGCCATAGTGCTAATAGGGGTTAACCTGATTGTTGATATTCTCTACGCATATATTGATCCTAGGATCAGGTATTAGCGATGACAGTAACCTCGGATTTGGGAAATGAATGGCAACTTACGCCGCCTTTGTCAACTCGATTGCGGGGTATGTTCGGCGCGACCGTTAAGGCAGCGAAAAGAGATATCGTTCTCGGCGTATCCATTTCTCTTCTGTTATTGGGTCTTTTTTTGGCTGTGTTTGGGCCAACACTTGCCAGAACCGACTATGAACGGACTGATCCCGTTAATAGGATGCTCCCACCTTCGGCTGAACATTGGTTTGGAACGGACAATTGGGGACGCGATGTATTTGACCGTACGATCGTCGGGACTCGGCTGTCATTCTTGGTTGGATTTTCGGTGACATTGATATCGACAGTAATAGGTGTCGCAATTGCGTTGGTTATTAGCTACTTTCGAATTTTAGACGCGATAATGATGCGCTTTGTCGACGGATTTCTTGCATTTCCAACTATTCTTTTAGCTCTCGCGTTAATTTCGTTAATTGGACCTAGCATCGGGAATGTGATCATAGCTTTGTCTATAACTGCTACAGCGGGGAAAATCCGACTTGTCCGAGGTGCTGTACTCAGTTTACGAGAATCAACTTATGTCGAAGCTGCTAGAGCTGTTGGAGTACCAGTGCCTCGTATATTGATGCTTCATGTGTTGCCCAATATTGTGAGCATTATTATTGTTCAAGCTACGTTTACTTTGGCGTCGGCTATTCTTGCTGAGGCGAGCTTGAGTTTCCTTGGCGCGGGTGTACCCGAGTACGTACCTAGTTGGGGCAACATTATCGCTACAGGTCAGGGGTACATACAAGTCGGATTCCACATTTCATTTTTCCCTGGCCTGTTTCTTACGGTGACAGTATTAGCCGTAGTACTGATTGGCGATTCAATCCGTGACCACCTTGATCCGAAGTTGAGAGGCCGTCTAAAGACCACAACCCATTAGTGAGCAATTGAGTTATATGAGTTTTGCAAGATGACTGAAGCACTGTTAACGGTTGAAAATCTACACACACAATTCCGCACAGAAGGTGGTGTGGTCCAGGCTGTCGATGACGTCTCATTTAATATTCAAGCCGGTGAGACATTTGCACTTGTTGGTGAAAGTGGGTGCGGTAAAAGTGTGACCGCCCTTTCAATAATGGGACTTATACCTAACCCTCCTGGAGAAATAACATCGGGATCAATTGAATTCGATGGTGTGGATCTTTTGCAGGTCTCGAGCACTGAAATGCGATCTATTAGGGGCTCGAAGATTGGGATGATATTTCAAGAACCTATGAGTTCACTAAATCCTGTGCTCACGATTGAATCACAGTTGGCTGAGCCATTGAAAATACATATAGGTCTCTCTTCCGCTGCAGCGAATGATCGTGCTCAGGAGTTGATTGACATGGTTGGTATTCCCGATTCGAAGACCAGGCTCAAGCAATATCCGCATGAGTTGAGTGGTGGTCAACGACAGCGGATCATGATTGCTATGGCTATGGCTTGCACACCACGTTTGCTGATCGCTGATGAGGCTACAACGGCACTTGATGTGACAATTCAGGCCCAGATTCTTGACTTGATGCAGGAAGTGACTGAGAAGTCTGGAGCTGCTCTGTTGATAATCACTCACAATTTGGGAATTGTGGCCAGGTACGCGGACAGAGTGGCTGTTATGTACGCGGGAAAATTGAGAGAGGTAGGAGATGCCAGTGATATCTATGCGGCCTCTCAACATCCGTACACTGTAGGATTGTTGCGTTCTGTTCCGAGACTTGATTCCGAAAAAGGGACTCCGTTATCTCCCATCGGTGGTGAAATACCTGATCTGACAAATCTCCCGGGTGGTTGTGCATTTAATCCTAGATGTCAGTGGGCAGTCGATCGTTGTTCGATCGAGGAGCCAGAATTGATAGAAATAGCACAAGGAAAGCAGGTGGCCTGTTTTGAGCATGCTTCAGTTAGCCTTAGTGTTTGACCAGACTGGATTTTTTAACCGGTGAGCTATTCTCCTGCAGCGACTGATAATTCCGTTCCAATCCTTAAGGTGCGTGAACTAAAAGTGCATTTCCCCGTGAAGCGCGGTTTGATTTTTCAACGGACTGTGGGTGTGGTGAAAGCTGTTGATGGTGTCGATATAGAAATCAAGCATGGAGAAACGCTCGGACTCGTCGGCGAATCAGGCTCTGGGAAAACTACTTTGGGACGGGCGGTCCTCAGACTAAATGATACCTCGGGAGGGAGTATTAGCTACAGTGGCCAAGATGTTCTAGCTCTGCGTGGTGGGGAAATGCGGCGATTACGCAAAAATATTGGGATGGTGTTTCAGGATCCTTATGGTTCCTTAAACCCTAGGATGACAGTTGGAAATATTGTTGCGGAACCGATGTTGGTTCACAAGATATTTGATAATAAGTTAGCGATTAGAAACCGGGTAATGGAGCTGTTCGACACAGTAGGTCTGAACCGATCCATGGCCAGTCGATATCCCCATGAATTCTCCGGAGGTCAAAGGCAGCGAGTTGGGATAGCTAGAGCTTTGGCGTCAGGTCCAAATATACTGATTTGTGATGAACCAGTGTCTGCCTTAGATGTGTCGATACAGGCGCAGATCATCAGTTTGTTTGATCGTCTCAAGTTGGAGCAACAGCTTACCTATCTATTTATTGCTCATGATCTGTCGGTGGTGAGGCACGTTAGCGATGTTGTTGCGGTGATGTACCTGGGTAAAATCGTGGAACAGGGCAACGCCGATGATATCTATCGAAGTCCTCAGCATCCTTATACTCAGGCCCTGCTTTCGGCAGTGCCAATTCCGGATCCTGCCGTCGAACGCAAACGGAGTCGTACGGTACTAAAAGGCGATATTCCTAGCCCGTTGAATCCACCAAGCGGGTGCGTCTTTAGTCCGAGGTGTCCAATTGCAGAAGATCGTTGTTTTGTTGAGGCTCCGATGTCCCGGACGCTGAGTGATGGACGAAGAGCCGCATGCCATAAGGTATAGATTTGCTCTAAATATATTGGATTAGTTGGATACGACCTGATAACCGATTGACATATCATTTGGCCCAACATCACAATCTAAGTGGGAACCTAATTGGGGGATTACCGTGGTTAGAGTCAGTATCGTCAGCAGTAACAGGCGCATTAATGGGATAACCAATGCCCTTGAACTAATTGATTCCGACGTCGCTATTCCCGATAAACCGGTGATGGTCAAGCCGAATTTCGTTACTACTTCGAATCAACTTGCCGCTACCCATGTCGACTCTACCCGTGCAACACTCGACTATCTTTCCAGAAAGGGTGTGAGTCAATTTCTTATCGCGGTTGGCCCTGCAATTGGTACACCTGATTCTGGCTTCGATAACTATGGTTATCGTGACCTATCAAACGATTTTAATATCGAATTTATGGACTTGAATACCGACGATCGGATTCCTGTGCCTGCATTTGACGATCTGCTCAATCCACAGACTCTTTACATGTCAAAGCGACTTTCCGAGTCATATGTCGTATCGGTCTGTCCGATGAAGACTCATAACAATGTGGTTGTGACGTTAGGACTCAAGAATATTTTAGTAGGAACACTCTCAGGGAAAGAGCAGAAGCGCAAGATCCATAAAGGTAGTAAAGCGATCAACCTCACACTCGCAAAAATGGCTCAGCACGTCGTACCCGATCTAACTGTTATCGACGGTGTGATTGGAATGCAGGGTAATGGACCTATCGTCGGATTTGAGATGCCATCAAATGTTGTGGTTGCATCGCATCATGGAATCGCTGCTGATGTCGTTGGATTGCAGGTTATGGGTTACAGGCTTGATCAGGTTGGTTATCTGCGGTACGCGATGGAACTACGTAATCTTGGTGTTGAAGATATCGAAGTAGTTGGCGAAGACATCGATAACGTTAAAGTCTTATATGCTGACCACGAAAACATCAACGATCAACTCACTTGGCCGCTTCAGGCTGATTGGCACAGTGTTTTCGATCGAGCATAATCGCCATTACGCTTTAAACGTTCTGCCTCGCGGGGAACTTCCTTGATATAACGATCCATCTGTTTGTCCCATTGATATGCTCGTCCATCTTCCGGTTGTACCTGTGCTGTTCGTACTTGTCGCCGTTCAGTGTAATTTTCAGTGGATTCGCCCGGATGCCATCCACATGCAAGGCATAACGATTCGTCGTAGCGATACGCCATTGCTAAAGAAGAACATCGTTTACATCGATTGTTTAGAAACACTCTAGGGATTGATCGAGTTTTAGTGTTGTAACTCATAGTGCAGACCTGCCTTCTTCATTGGTTACTTGTTAAGGCACTTTGTCAGACTCTTGTGAAGGAAATATGAAACTGTTGTGAAGAAAACTTGTAGACGTGTTTCACGTTATTGAAGTTACATCGAGGTTGATTTGACCACGCGATCTCCTATCGCGCTTGGTGTGAATTTTCACCACAGGGTCGCTTCCCCGTTTTTTAATCCTTCAGGATTGCCGGCAAATCTCTTTGGTGATTTGCCTCAGCGGTTGATCGGAGGGTAGAAAGTCAGCTCTGCTCCAAAATTCTCCATGCTCACGACTGTATCTCCTCGAAGCCTGGCACGGACTTCTCGGGTTCGGTGGTTTAGGACGAGCTCACTTTCACTTACAGGGTACGAGACTTGCACAGGCTCTCCCAACGTTGGCTCAGCGATTAGGATGTAACCGTTTATAACTTGGAACTTGGTAGTACCTTTTATCTTGAGTTTAGTTCGATCGACCCAGGTTGGGAGGCGAATCCACAGTGGACCTGATTTGAGCGGTGTAGCCGTTACCCCTGAATTGTTTGAGGCGGCTTTGACATGTAAAAATTCGGTTTGACGGTCAAACATCATATTTACTATGTGGCCACGCTCGATTGCTATTGCAGATTCCCGTAAAACTTCGCACAGAGAGGCTACCGCGCCACCCACGATGTCCATGTTGAAGCTTATTCGTTCAAGGCCGAGTGGCCTGTGGCCGTAGGGCGCAGGGAATCCAAAAGCTCCTAGGTGTCGTCTTGCCACGTCGTGCAGCCCATCTTTTGATGATGGGTTTGCCGGTTCAGGGATAAACGAGTTGTCACGCAACTGTGCCGGCAGTAAATGTCCACGGATGATGCGTTCCGCATCTTGGAAGTATTCAGGGTATCCATATCTACCGATGATGAGTGCTGTTTCGACTATATCTCCTGTGTTATTGCACTCTCCACGATCAGGAGGGCTGTTGTCGTTGCTACTTTCAATTACCCAGCCTATTTCGTCACGTATTTCCCACAGACCATTGTCGTAAAAAGTTTTAACACGTTTGAGCAGTGATAAGTCAGATGTGATGTCTGCGAGCTGAGCCAGTGATGACATCACACACGTAGTGGAGTGTGTATGGGTCCCAAATTTTTTTCGGTCGTATGTCCCATCCGGAAGGAAGAATTCATCCGTTGCTTTCGAAGCAAGGATTGTCGCTAGTTCAAGGGCAGGACCATGTTGAGTGGCGGTGTAATATTTCGCGAGGGGTCCAATAGCCCTTGCAATGCCCGTGATGAAGGTGTGATCCTTGGAGGCTCTCAGGCCGAATTCTGATTGCAGCGTGTCCCAATCCCATCCATTTTCCGGTTTCCATAGTTCTAGTAGAAAGGCGATGCTGGCCTCTGCGATTTCAGCAGCTCGATCTGAACTTCGGTATTTCACCAGTGCAAACAGGGCGTGAAACCCTTCTCGAATGTTGTGTTCGTTGAAGTTGACCAGAGGACCATTCAAATCATCCCGATTGAGTGGTAGCGGAGTAGATCCAGAGTAGGAAAAGAATGCAGCGTTTGAATGTTTTTGTATCGCTTCTTCGTCTATCGTGATCCCAACTACATCTTCTGCAGTAAGCAGAGCATTTAGATGGCGCCCGGGTACGTGCGATTCACCGTGGACGCTACTGAAACTCAATTGAGGGTTTGGAAGCACCTCTGAAGCGAAGAAAGGTATGTCATTATCGTCGGTATTGAATACGCTCGACATAGTTTTACAGCCGAGCTCGATTGCGGAACGGATATCGGAAGTATTTACGTTCAAGAGAGTTGGCATTCAACTTGGTTCGTGCGTTAATTGTCGCTGGTTTTCGGTTCGATCGTTTCTAGCAGGTCGTTACAGAGAATACGTGCTGTTTCAATATCACCACCTGAACAGAGCAAAATCATGTTGGCGTAGATAGAGTAATCCCAGTATTTTGGGCTTTTGCAACTCTGTACTCCGTGTGAGACCGGTCCTGATCCTTTGTCTCCTTTACACTCTCGGGCGTCTTTTACGCCTTCCGGCCAGCTCATCAATTCTTTATCGAGGATGGCGTCCTCACCACTACGTTCATCCGCTTGTGCGGTCCCTAGTTCGATTGCATCGGGATGAGAAGCGAAAAACCTGACTTCATAGTCTTTACGATCATAAGGATCTGGCCCCCAAAAACCGTAGTATGCATTGTCGGCTCCGACCAGTCCCTCGACGTCGTATGTTTTTGATTTTTTGAAACCGACCGCCTGCAGGTCTTCGATAGTGAGATTCTTACCGGGGTCGTAAATACGGGGGATAGCTGCCTCATCTGAATCGTCGCTACCACAGGCGATTGCGGGACCCAACGCGACGAACGCTAAAGCAATTACGGATAAAAACGAAATTGAGATGAATCGGTTCATATGAAATCTCCTAGTCACCGACATTATGCTGTAGTTATGAGATTTTTTCAGTATTGGTGAATTAGGGTTACAGGGTAAAATCCTCCCGATCCTTGCTCATAATGTATGCGAATCGATCAAAAAGTGGGTATAAATTCGAGTTGGGCATCGTGTATATAAATAGAGAAGAGTAAATGTAAGCAAGCAGTGGACCAACCGTTTTTGTGCTAGGTCGGTAATAGGAGAATTAGATGTTTGCAACGATAGGCCATACGTTTTCCCTAATGAAAATGAGCTGGGACGTTTTGATGAAAGACAGGGAATTACTACTCTTTCCAGTTTTCACCGTGCTTGGTCTTATAGTGGTTTTGGGAGTATTTTTTGGTATCGCATCTACGACCGGATCGCTTGAACGTTTAGATTCAGAAACGGCTACGACTACTGGGATGGACGCCGCTCTGTATGTACTGGCTTTTTTTAGTGCGTATTTCGTGGTGATATTTTTCAATGCGGCCTTGATTTCTGCAGCACTAGAGCGGCTAAGAGGTGGAGATCCCGACGTATCATCGGGTTTGTCACACGCTTTTGCACATATTCATACGTTACTGGGGTGGTCGATTATTGCGGCCACTGTGGGGTTAATTCTCCAATTGCTGCGCGCTAATCAAAGAAATGCCATTGCACGTATCGTTATCGACATGATCGGTGGTATCTGGGAATTCCTGACCTTTTTTGTCATACCGATTCTTGTCTCAGAAAATGTCGGGCCATTTGGAGCGATAAAACGATCCTCAGGGTTGGTTAGAAAAACTTGGGGTAGGCAAATAACAGCTTCGTTTGGATTCATGATCGTTTACATCTTGGCCGTGATAGTTGGATTGCTGCCAGCCTTTTTAGTCGGGATGCTATGGGGCCCTGCGGGTGTGGTAGTAGGGGTATTGACCGTTGGCTTAGCGTTGTGCACCGTTCAAGCGTTAGAGGGGATATTTAAAGCGGCTCTTTACGAGTTTGCGATGGGTGAAAAACCTGCAGAGTTTGATCTTCGCACTTTGCAAAACGCTTATAGACCCGCTCCGGAAGGTGCAGTTTGATTCAGGATGGTTCAATCTAGAGACTGCGCATCGCGCCTGCGACGGTGATCGTCTCTCCCGAAATATGGTCAGCATCGTCACTGGCCAGGAATGCAACGGTGGCTGCGACGTCTTCAGGCTCTCCAAGCCGCCCAAGTGGGATCAGGTCTACTCGAGTGTGGATGTGGTCACCTGGATCGAGTCCCAGTTTTTTCTGGCCGATTTCCAGGTCCACTGGTGCATGAAACGGCGTGTTGATGATTCCCGGGGCGATAGCATTAACCCGAACCCCATACTGGGCC
>JASMAO010000178.1 GCA_030754315.1 SAR202 cluster bacterium | reverse complement strand
AAACCACCGAGGACAATGGCAAGACCAGTAAGAAACGGATAACGTGATACTGCCCTAATCAAAAGTAATGGGACTCCAAGAGATGGTAGATAATCCACCTGTTTTCTTAGTAAACAAAACCACTGTACATCCAAGTGCTAGCCATAATAATAATAATCAGAAAGATATTCTGATCTCATAAAGCTAGATAGGCAAACTGAAGTTAAAGGGATTTTCAGCTAGAAAAACCCTCGGCAAATTCCATAACTAAAAGCGAGTTAATCATGGTTAACAGTTACAGTCATACCAGTTTCACTGTAAGCAATATTGAGACGTCGATCGCCTTTTACGTTGATCAACTCGGGCTCACATTAACCAAACGGTGGGAACGCAAAGGTTCTGAAATAGAGGCGCTCACAGGTGTCGTCGGTGCCCGGTTATCAATGGCCATGGTGGAATGTAAGGAATTCAAGTTGGAACTGATCCAATATGTTGGAGGGGCTGGTGGAGTTTTGGATCCCGTCATAAACAATGTTGGGGCAGCGCATATTGCGTTCGAAGTGAGTGATGTAGACGTATTCTGTGAGCGTTTAGTTGACAATGGCATAAGCCTTTACGGGATCCCTTCCACACTTCCACCCCCAAAAGTCCGAGGTGTATACATCAGCGACCCAGACGGTATAACTATAGAGCTTTCCGAGCCCCGCATGGATTAAAATCGTGTCCCTAACGAGCGGTGAAGCCACCGTCGATCACAAGTTCTGAACCGGTGACCCACGATGATTCATCAGAAGCAAGGTAAAGAGCGCCGTAAGCGATATCTTCTGGCTGGCCTACCCTGCCAATAGGATGTGACGCATCAGCCTTTTTTCGAGCAACGGGATCTGACATCGTGGCCGCAGTGAGGTCCGTCTCCACCCCGCCCGGATGTATCGAATTAGCTCGAATACCATATTCACCCAACTGAACGGCGAGGTATTTTGTAAAGATCCTTACAGCCCCTTTTGATCCAGCGTAACCCGCATTCGCAGAGATACCCACGAGGCCCGATATCGAAGACATGTTAACGATTGAGCCTGATCGCTGGGTTTTCATTGTTTGAACAACTGATTTTGCACCCAAAAACACTCCGGTGGCATTCACTGCCATAATGTCTTCCCAGTCACCCAACGTCACCTCATCAAATGAACTGCGAATCCTCTGTATGCCTGCATTGTTAACCAATACGTCTATTCGCACATGCTCATCCAGCGTAGCCGCAACCGCGTTCTCCCATTGCTTTGGGTCAGTCACATCCAAAGTCACACACATAGCGTTGCCGCCATCCGCTTGAATTTTCTCCATGGTTTCGTTACAGAGCTCGTTACGCACGTCTCCCAAAACCACACAACAGCCTTCCCTGGCGAACAGAGCAGCAGTCGCAGCACCAATGCCCCGAGCAGCGCCGGAAATAAGGGCAACCTTGCCTTTCAGCCTCATATCATCAAACCTTTATCTAAAAACAAACAACGTTGCTCATTGGGTAAGTTGACGCAATTTGGGATCGAGTTCATCCCGCAACCAGTCTCCTAAAAAGTTGAACGCCAACACGGTCAACAATATGGCGATACCAGGGAAAAACGCCATCCACCATCCGGTCGTAAGATAGTTTCTGCCGTCAGAGATCATAGCGCCCCACGTAGGTGTAGGGCCCGGAACTCCAACGCCGAGAAATGTGAGTATTGACTCGGTAAGAATTACTGTGCCAACTGTCAACGTTGCAATCACCAAAAATGTAGAAAATACTCCAGGCAGAATATGTTTGTACATAATCCTCACATTAGAAGCACCGGACGATCTTGCGAACGCAACATAATCCGTTGTCTTCAGTTGTAGTGTTTCAGCTCGAATCTGACGCGCGAATCCTGTCCAAAAAAACATTACTAGCAGGACCACGACAATGTTTAAAGAGTTCCCAAGAATCACCGCGACCACAAGTGCAACCAGAATAAATGGAACAGCCAAGGTGATATCAACTAAGCGCATCAACGCCTCATCTATATTCCCTCCAAAATACCCCGATATGATCCCTATTATCGTGCCCATTGCTCCGCTTAGGACCAAAACGATAATTCCCACAAGAAGGGAAATCCTTGTCCCGTATATGATGCGGGCGAGGACGTCACGACCAAGATGATCTGTACCGAGGATGAATTTCGAGCTACCCGTCGATTGCCACATCGGGGCAGTCTCGTTATCGTCAAGATTGCCGGCCCGCTCAGGATCATGCGAAGTCAGATTTTGAGCAAATATCGCAGAAAACAGAAGTACTGCAATGATCAATACAGGTATAACTGGATACCTTCGAAACCACCTGTATCCTGATCTAAGTCGACCAATAGATTCATCGTTTACTATCGTTGTGGATTCAGTAGTCAGAGTGATACAACCTCGCTAATTGAGTCTGATACGGGGGTCAACCATCGCGTAAAGCACATCTGTCAGGAGATTTACACTCAGGTAAATAACTGTGACGAGGAGTACGACCCCAGTCAAAACTGGAAAATCGTTATTGTAGACAGCCTGAACTGCCAGTCTGCCCAGTCCGGGCCAGGAAAACACCGTTTCTGTGATTACCGTACCGGTCATAAGCCCGCCAAGCAGCAATCCAGAATAAGTTAAAGGTGCAATTATCGCGTTTCTGAGTGCATGCTTCCAGATAATCCAATTATTACCAACTCCTTTTGCCCGAGCCATTTTAATGTATTCGGAGTCAAGAACTTCAAGCATCGCCGAACGGGTCAAACGCAGCATTCCGGATGCAGCACCCCATCCGAGAGTCACAGCAGGAAGCACAAAATGAGTCCAATCTCCTTTCCTGCCAGATGGCAACCAATTAAGCATGACAGCGAATAATAAAACCATCATGACACCAAGCCAATATGGCGGCAGCGCCTGACCTAGAAGCGCCCAGCTCCGCCCCACATAATCCAACATAGAGCCTCGTTTAATCGCAGACATAACCCCAAGTGGCAATCCCACAACAATTGCCATAACAAATGAACCCACAGTCAATTGAAGTGTCGCAGGAATCCGCTCCTGAATGACAAGGCGTGCGTTCACGTGGTCTCGTAGTGATGTTCCAAAGTCACCTCGTAACGCGTTTCCCGCCCAAATACCGTACTGAACTATGAATGGTTTATCCAGTCCATATTCCTTTCCCCAGGCATCCCAGTCTGCCTGAGAGGTGTACTCGGTAAGAAAGATATGTCGCGGATCTCCTGCAGCTCGGGACAGCCCGAAAACAACGAGGCTAGTCACAAAAAGTACTATCACGGAATACGCCAGGCGACGTGCTATGTACTTAACCAAGTTAACATCGCTCCTGAGTTACTTCGAGAGCATGGAGGAGATCTAATTATGATCTCAAATTCTACGCACTGATTAATAAAGGTCAATCAACACAGAATTACTACGAGAAAACAGTTCGCACAACGGGCGCGCTGCCCACGGTATTCCGTGAGTAGCACGCCCGGAGTGCGTACCTTACTTCTTCATTTTCACAGTTTCAGGAGAGTTAAACATTCCCCAGGCTTGCTGGTGAGGTGTCCACTCCGCTACCTCAGGCCGAATAGTCCAAGTAGGCTGCAATGTAACCGTAGAGGCCATTAGCTGCCAGTGACTCAGATAATCCTGCATGTCAAGGTTGTTCTGAATACGTTGCTCCAGATCCGTC
>JASMAO010000177.1 GCA_030754315.1 SAR202 cluster bacterium | reverse complement strand
CATCCTTGTATGACAGAGACCAGAATTAGATCGCTTGTTGTACCGCGAGAATACGAGGAATCGAATATACATCCGTCATCAAGCCAGCCGGTATAGTTGACCGTAACTAGATCTTCAATTTTTGGAGCAGCTCCACTTCCTGTTACGCGATCATAAATCTTTATTCCGTCGGCATCCCCAACAAGTTGATCAGCGGATACATCCTCGAATTCCGGAGCTTCTTGAGGATATGTTTTGTTATGGCATAGCGAAGTATCAGCGGTTGGCTGGATAATTGGGATTTCGACGTTGTCGGGATTCTTACCGGCGGCCTGACACGCAGACAAGATTGATAGGGCGGTGATCGAAGCTAGCACCAAAAGTCTTTTGGATATCAATTTGTTCAATTCGGTAAATCTTGTCTCGGTTATTTCGCAGCGTTTGCGTTTGCAACGAATTCATTAAAACCGTTGGCAATCCAAGGACCGGCTCCAGTCATAAAGAACCTGACTCCCATTTCAGTGTATCTGGCGACATTTTCATTTGTAGCGAGAGCGCCAGCGTTACGACCACCAGCGATAATTCGTGAGATCGAGTCGTTGATTTTTTCTTGTACATCAGGATGCTGGATGTCACCCATGTGTCCCATGGATGATGCAAAATCGGAAGGTGCTACGAAGAAAACGTCTATATCGTCAATGGCTATGATTTCGTCTAGATTTTCCCAAGCGATAATGTCTTCGATGAGAACGATCAACATTGATTGGTTGTTGGCATTATCAAAGTAATTTGAGACGCCTAGACCTTGTCGGCTAGTGAACATTCCTCGTTTGCCGTTAGGTGTGAACTTACCACCTTCCACCACGTTACGAGCTTCACTGGCGTTGTTTACATGAGGAACGACAATAGCTTGTGCGCCACGGTCGAGCGTGCGGTAAATGAGCCCCTGTTCGTTCAGATTGATTCGGGCTACGGAAGTCATTCCCCAAATGTCGCAGGCCCGGGTTAGATTTCCTAGGTCAGAAGCGTCTGTAGCTCCGTGCTCCCCTTCCAGCCAGATGCCATCAAACCCCAAAGGGCCAACGGCGTCTATATCATCGGGGTGAGTAATTCCACTTACGATGGTGACGATTTCACCGTTAGCGAGTTTCTGTTTGGCGCGATTTACCCTGAGTTCCAATAGAGTGCTCCCAGAAAAATAACCGTAATCGAACTGTGTGACACTAGATCATGAGAATTCTAACTCGTGAGATGCTTTTGGTGTTGCACTTTAGGCACTTCGCGTATTTGAATATCAAGATCAGTTCTTTTGGTTAGAGTCGACCTTCCTCTATTAGGCCGTTAAACTGTCCCATCAATAATAGCGTCTATTACTAGTGGTTTGTCTGATTCGCAGCCTCTGCGAACCTGTGCGGCTAATTCATCTGGCGATTCCACTCTCACACCTTCTACTCCGTAGGCATCTGCTTGCGATTTAAAGTCGAGTGGAATGTCGAAATCCGAGGCAACGTAGCTATCTGGTGTCGGCAGCCCTTGCATCCTGTGGTAAACATTCGAATTGACTTTCAATATCTTGTATGAACGGTTGTTGCATATAACAAAGACCGCCGGTATGTTCGAGTTTGCAGCTGTCCATAACGCCTGTATTGTCATGATAGCCGTTCCGTCACCCATGACGCCTACTACTGGTCTGTCAGGCAGGCCTAGTTGAACACCCATAGTTGCTCCCATGCCCCATCCGATAGCCCCTCCACGGATTGCGTAGTAGCTTCCTCGTTCATCCGGGCTCATTGCTTCGAACACCAACCCTCCGGTACTTATGCCATCGTTAAACACTGTGGCATCAGACGGTAGCGCGTTAGCTAACGTTGCTGCAAATGTGGTCGGGCTCATCGGTGACAGTTTCTGTTGTTCTCCTGCTAATTTTGCAAACGCTTCTCTTCGTGCAGTTGATACTGTTTCGGCACCTTTTAACCTTAGGGTCGCTGCTTCAGCTTTCGTTCCCGTGAACTCATACGAAACAGCTTCAGCCAGTTGACTTATTACTTTTGAAGGTGCGGCAAGAATTCCAATGTCGGTTGGCTCGGACTTCCCAATGGAACTTGGGTCTGAGTCGATATGAACTAATTTAGCGCTTTTGGGAATTATGTCTTCAGATTGGTAAAAAAAATCATCAAATACCGTGCAGCCAGCAGCAATGATTAGATCTGAAGATCTAATCGATTTAACGGCTTCTGGGTTACGTACAGAGAGGTTACCTTGCCACAGAGGATGAGTTGCGGGGAAGTTGACTTCGAATGATCCGTGACCGTAAACAGGAATTCCTGCCGTTTCAGCCAATCTTAAGGCTTCTTGGTTGGCACCACCAAGTCGATCTCCAATAATCATGATTGGTCTATCAGCGCTGGCAAGAAGATCACATACTTCTTCGATCACACTAGGATCGGCTGAGGAATTTTGAACAACATCTGTGGATGCTACGATATCCACGTCTGCGACATCATCAAAAGCATTAGCACTCATTCCTATGAACACTGGTCCTGTTGGCGAAGTCTTGGCCTCCTGAAACGCCCGTCGTATTACTGATGGAACCTGCCCAGGATGTGTTATTTCTGCACTCCACTTAGCGAATGGCCTAGCTAATTCTGCAAGGTCGGAACGCCCTGATCCTAGCTTCCTGATATCTTTGTTTCCGGCTGTCATTACCATCGGTGTTCCAGAACGCAACTGGTCAATCATCATTGATAAACCGTTGGCCATTCCATTGTCAATGTGTAGAGAAACCAGAGGTACCGTCCCTGTGCTTCTGCCATATCCCTCGGCCATTCCGACGGCGACACCTTCTTGAAGCACAAGGACATAATTTAAATCTTTGTACTCAGGCAAAATAGTCATCATTGGGGTTTCACTGGTGCCTGGATTCCCAAACACATAGTTGACGCCTTCAGCTACAAACATCTGAAGTAAAGCATGTTTACCTGCAAGCTTCATGGTGTAGC
>JASMAO010000176.1 GCA_030754315.1 SAR202 cluster bacterium | reverse complement strand
ACACTTCCCCCAAGGACCTGCGATTATATCCGATATTAGAAGCCCGCTTTCTTATCCACGACGTATAAAAACGGGTCTTTGGCAACATACCTCCGCAAATTCTCGACGAAAATGCGGCGGCGGCCTTCGGTCATGTCAGGGGTATGTGCAGACGAATGCGGAGATACGATCACATTAGGTAAATCCCAGAATGGGCTATCGTCTGATAGTGGCTCTTCTGAAAATGCGTCAATCCCTGCTCCACCCAAGCGACCCGACATCAACTCATCGGCTAGTGCTTGCTCATCCACAATCCCGCCACGGGAGATAATGATAACGCGAGCGCCATCTTTCAACAGACCTAACCTCCGTCGATCTATCATACCTACAGTGTCTACAGTTATTGGTGATGTGACCACAAACCAGTCTGACATAGCCAAAAGGTCGTCGAGGCGGTCTAATCCCCACACTTCTTTAACGGTCGGAGGGGCTGGTCGTGGGTGCAAGTCTACAGCATACACATTCATGTCAAATCCAAAGGCGCGTTTGGCTATCTCTGTTCCAATGTCTCCTAGGGACAAAATTCCCATGTTGCTACCAGCCAACTCGACAAAGGTATCCAAGTACTTATCAGTGTCCCAGACGTGTTCTCGTTGATCATCTCGTTGTTCATGCAGCCGATGAGCCAAACCTAGAATCAGTCCGAGCGTGTGATCTGCCATCGGAGGCGCATGAGGACCTCGAGCGTTAGTAACAACCACATCACTCGCGACCAATTCAGGTATCTTAGTTAATTCATCCACGCCTGTTCCTGGACAATGAATCCACTTCAAGTGGTTTCCAGCAATGTAGACTTCCCGTGCCGGCCACCCATAATAAACTTCGCAATCTCTGACCTGAATAATCTGCTCTTTAGAGGATCCCGCTTCAACAAAAGATACGCCTGCGTATTTATTCCTCAATTCTTCGACTAGCGGCCTATCTTCATCTCTAATCCCTTCATTTTGCCCCGCCATAAGAATCTTCAAAACAGCCTCCTTTATTGACATAGTACAGATGTCCACACGACAGTGTATCGAATGGACCTGCCTTCGCGCATCTCAATCTATTGTAATGAATCACTGTGATCATCCACCCAACTCCAGAAAATATCGGATCGCGTTTGTTGGCCGGGAATTAATGGGTCAATGACACAGCGACAGGTTCTCGTGTAAGAGCCGATAACTTGAAGATCGGTTCGCCTCGAATCCCATCGCCATGGTGACCCATCGGCAGCAGAAAACACTTGATTTGCTATCTCTCTAGTGACTGGCACAGCACGTTTAAATCGTTGGGAGTGTGTCGAGCCTGAGATGACCCAAAATCGGTCCCATAACCGCCGATCGCTGAGTCCCCGCCTAATGTGGGCGTTACGTCCAAAACGGGCGATCACATGGGCCTCCGGCATCTCTGTGACGTCTTCAAGAACTGCAGCCACTTCAAGAAACCCGATCATATAGAAACCGTAGACACCTTTAGCCGCATCTCCATCCCAATTTTCCAAGCGTGCTATGAAGAATAGGTAATCGGACATCCCTATCTTTTTTAGCGAAGCTGCCCTGGGGCTCCGTTCACAATTATCGCCATACGTAAACGTGTCAAATTCTGGGTCCGCGTGTGCACCCATGTTCCAGAAGCGTTCAGGAATATACTTGAGCAAATCTTTTTCGGGATCGTAGTGGGAGCGAAGATCACGATACCTAACTACATTTTCACCTCTGAGACTAAGAGTTTCCGGGATAGGTAGAAATTCAAAGGTGCCATCGTTGAACATGGGACTTGTGAAATTATGACTCGCATTGGAGCCCACGTTAACGAGGAATATTCTTGCGGCCAATTTAGACTCTCCCGACGTTGCCGTGCAGATCCATGAGAGACTGTTCTATTTCTGCCTTGACCGCAAGATCAGGGCCTGAATTCAATGCGCGGTTGAGAGCATCTGCAGCCTCAAAGGTGCCTATCCGACCAAGGGCCCAGGCCGCGTGTACCCTAACCAATGTTTCGGCGTTTAGAAGAGATCGCCTCAGGGCAGGTATGGCTATAGGGTCTGCGATATTGCCAAGAGCCACGCAAACATTCCTTTGTAAGCCCACTCTTTTGGCTCTTTTAACAGGACTGTTTCGAAACCGATCTTGAAAGCTTTTGTCATCGAGGCTAAGCAGCGGTAGTAACTCTGGAGCTGCAAAATCGTGGCGTTGCTTGAACGCAGGTTCAAGTGTTTGAGGCACCTCTCGGTTGACCGGACAAACATCCTGACAAATATCACAGCCGAATATCCAATCACCGACCAAAGGCCGAAGCTCCCTAGGGATCGTTCCACGAAGTTCAATGGTCAGGAATGAAATACACCTTCTATTGTCGATGGCATATGGCGCAACAATCGCGCCCGTCGGACAGCTTTCTATACAACGAACGCAATCGCCACAGTTTTTAAGTAATGGTTCATCCGGAACCAGATCCAAATCGGTAATTACTTGGCCCAGCAATACCCACGAGCCGTGGCTCGGTGTGAGGATGTTAGTATTCTTTCCAAACCAGCCGATGCCCGCCCTTTCTGCGGCGGCCCGATCATTCATGGGACCATCATCTACAAAGATCCGTGTTCGGACTCGCTCCTGTAAGCTGTCGCCCAGTCTAACTACGAATTCCTTCAGTTTGTCTTTCAGTACCTGGTGATAGTCGTCACCCCAAGCATAGCGCGCTATTCTGCCGGCGATTCCATTGTGGGAAACTTCAGATTTGTTGTTGTAACTGATAGCCAATGAGATGATGGAACGGGCACCGGGCAATAGTTCTTCAGGATGAGTAGCCTTGTGAACACGCTCTTCTGTATACCAAGGCAGGCCATCCATCATTCCTTCGCGTATCCGTTCAAGCGCAGCTTGTTCGTCCCGAAAAAAGGGTTCTGCTGAGCCAATTCCTACCAAATTAAATCCCAGCGCCATACCGAGTTGTTTAACAGTATGTTCGAGTTTATTCATCCGACGTGATCTTTCCATAATAGTTGGGGCGGTAACTATTCAGCTTAATACTGTGTGACATTCTTAAGATGCCATCCCTAGGAACCTTGGTATGAAAGATCTTCGAAACATTAACTATAGTCAATCTAGGTGAGTATTACCGAGGTTCCATCACATCGATTCTGAGGGCCTCTTGGAGAGCAGTTGTGATTTGGGACACATCGACGTCTTCGAGGCTCCTTAAACTAAGGCTGTGCGATTTTTCAGATGTGTCTGGAGGAACAATAACTCGGCTAAAGAACCCTACAGTAACATCGGTGTCAGTTGCTGAGATATAAACTACATTGCCATGCTTTTCATAAGACGGATTACTCCATTTAATAGACTCCTTGAGTTCGGGCGCAATACTGAAAATCAAGTCTCGCAAGAGCTGAGCGATCTGTCGAATTGAAGGATCTTGCTCGTACAACCAAGAGTCTACATTCTTGCTACGAGGCATTTAGCCAGTACCGTTGTTGTTCCTTCCAATAATTATTCACATTGCCGCCCTCCATAGAGATGAAATCCCGCTGTGTCAGCCTGTATACACATATCGAGGCCACTGTAGTTGAAAGGGAGATTCGTTTTCAAATATTCAAAAACCCATTCTAGGCGTGGCCACTATTGAATGGTAGAGTCTGGATGACCGCAAAAACAGGATCAGAACCAAACAACCTCATTTACTATGGATACTGGCCCGTCTTTCGTCATCCAACCCGAATCCAGAGACGGCTTTCCGCCAGGGCTCAAATTTTTGCGAGTTTTTGCATAGAACGGAGTTCTTGTGGTGGATCTAGGAGGCGTCCATATTCACTGTACGATACATCCGCAACATAGATGTTCCCTTTGGAGTCCACATCAATGCCATGGGGTGAATAGAACCGGCCAGGTTCGTCACCGTAAGACTCTTCGCTAAGTCTCTCAATCAATTTACCCTCAAGGTCGTAGATAGACACTCTCGGCCCAAGACGCTTCCCAATATTGTTACTTGCAATACCTGCAAAGTATTCTCCAACATAGACAAGTCCTGTCGTGCGATAGTCGACACATACGGCGGCGGCCATTGACATATTGCCCCATGTCGCCTGGTGGTTACCGTCAGCATCAAATACCTGAACTCGGTGGTTCTCTCGATCGCCGATATATATACGGCCGTCTGAACTCATTCCTATATTGTGGACAATATTGAATTGCCCGTCGTCGGTACCAGATTCGCCCCAAGAAGTAACATACTCGCCATCTGCAGTGTATTTATGCACGCTTGCGTTACTGTATCCATCGGCTATGTACAGATCTCCATTTCTGGGATCTACGGCGAGATGGGTCGGCCTGTTAAACGGCTTGCCGCTCATGGGCGGAGACGATTGATCTTTCTCTCCGATGGTCATCAAAAGTTCACCGTGGACCGTGAATTTCCGGATTGTATGATCTCCATTATCTACGCAATACACCGAGTCATCAGGGCCGATGGTAATACCGTGGGGACTGCTGAATATACCATCACCCCAAGAATTCAAGAATTTGCCATCGCTATCGAATACTATAACCGGATGCCCACCTCGGTTGAAAACATAAACATTGTCCTTTGAATCAACCGCACAAGCGGTGCCCTCTCTGTATACCCAACCATCGGGCAGATCCCCGAAATTATCACCGGAAACTTCGTACCTATATTTCCCGCTACCTAATATCGCCATTTAGATCCTCCAACAGATATTTTCTCTGGCCTCATGGTGCATAACTAGCTTCCGCGCGTCTATTTCCCTGACTCAATCAGTATGGTATGTATTCTAAGGTTGTTTGGCCAGTTTTTGGAGCGACCGAACCTCTCGGGGTGGGGTTTGCCTGCTGCCGTAGGCGGAAAAGGAAACCTCTGCGACATATATGTTCCCTAGGGAATCGACTGCTATGCCATGAGGCGTTATGAACTGGCCAGGCTCCTCCCCCAAAGGCTCGTCCCCAACACGAGCAAGCACATTTCCACTAGTGTCAAACACTGTGACACGCGGCCCAAGGCGCTTAGCAGTGAAGTTGCCGTAACCAGTAGGGTTTTCCGGTATACCGGCATAGAACTCGGCGACGTAGACAATCTGCTTCGTTTGTCTTTGGTCCACATAAATGCCGGCGGCCAGGGCAAGATTTACCCACTGGGTCTCAAACTTCCCGTTTGATGAGAAAACTTGGACCCGATGGTTCTCTCTATCGGCCACATATACCCATCCTTCACGATCAACCGCAATGTTATGGACGGTATTGAACTCCCCCGGATCAGTGCCAGACCGGCCCCAAGACTTGATCAATCGGCCATTCGGAGAATATTTGTGGACCGCGGCGTTGCTGTAGCCATCTGAAACAAAGATGTCCCCATTTCGCGGGTCCACAGCTACATGGGTAGGGCGGTTGAAAGGATTGCCGCTATTGGCACCAGAGGGAATGCCCTGCTCGCCAAGAGTCATCAAAAGTTTGCCTTCTGGAGTAAATTTTCGTACTGTGTGGTCCCCCGCATCAATGCAGAAAATTGAGTCATCTGGGCCTACTGAGACGCCATGTGCATTGTCAAAGATACCCTCTCCCCAAGAACGTTGCACGTTCCCGTCAGTGTCCAAGACGATGACTGGATGGTTTCCACGATTGAAAACATATATATTATCTTTCGAATCCACCGCTACCGCAGTCGCCTCCTTGTAGCTCCACCCATCCAGCAAATTACCGAAATTCTCACCCGAAACGTCATAAGTAAAGTTGCCACTTCCTAGCTTAACCAATCTCTCAAACCCCCATCCCTTATAAATAAATTTGATGTGCTGTATTCAGGTTGTCTGTCCGCCATCGATTATCAGGCATTCACCGTTAACGTAAGAGGATTTTTCTGAACATAGCCACAATACTGCCTCTGAAACCTCCTCAGGAGTACCCATCCGTTCCATTGGCTGACTGATTGAGATTTTGTTCCTTCGCTCTGGGACGCCGTCAAACAAATCGTCGAGCATAGATGTGTCGATCCAACCAGGGCAGACAGCATTTACCCGTATCCCGTCCTTGGCGTACTCCCGAGCTGTATTGCGAGTCAAGCCTATAATCCCATGCTTAGACACCACATATGCCGAATGGCGCGGCCATGATCTCACGCCTGCGGCAGAAGAATTATTCACGATAGTGCCGCCGCGATGTGCCAGCATGTATTGGATCTCGTACTTCATACATAACCAGACCCCTTTGAGATTGGTCGTAATGACATCGTCCCAGTCGTTTTCTGTGTATTGATGCATTCGCATTTCGGGACCCATGATTCCCGCATTATTGA
>JASMAO010000175.1 GCA_030754315.1 SAR202 cluster bacterium | reverse complement strand
AGTGTAGCCCATCCCGAGTCCGCCAATCAGGATGCAAGCATCTGCGCGAGGCCTAGGGCAAGCGAGTGACGCCATCGCCTCCTCTGAACCGTGCGAATAGCTCGTCATCACCTCGGTGCCGTCGGCGTAAATCACATAATTATCGTCGTGGCGCAGCAGTTCAAAGTGAACGCCGTCAGGCGTGATGGTCGCCGCCAGCATCTCCCAAGGCTTCATAAGTTGAATGATCTATCTGCCATACTATCCTACCCCCTGACCTAAACATATCACAGAGGCACTCTCATAGACGCTGGCATAAGAAATATAGCCCATACCTCACGTCAGGCTAACTCACAACAGCCTGGCCCTAACAGCACCCCCGCTGCCCACTCATCAGCCACCGCTCCCACTTCCTGACACGCCCCTTTTTCACCCCAATGTCTGTCACGGGTATGTGGGAATCTTCGAGGGGATTGGGTATGTTGGTCACCGTGACAGATTGATTTCTACAGTGCCAACTTTTGTATCTACTGAGACAATTCCCTGAATAGAAGCCAAGGCTTTTCCTCTCGTAGCTGTTGCTCTTTCCATCGCCTCATTGTCGGCATATAAAGATACTGCTATAAACATGTTCCCTTCGGAATGAATCCCTAAAAGTTGTTCGGCTTCTGGAAAATCAGTTGGTGCATTTTTTACATAAGATTCCTTAGCAATATCAGCGGCTTCATTTGATTCAAAAGTTATTGTTGTAACCCTTACTACTGACATTAATCCTCCCACAAGTATTATTAATCAGACTTAATTATAGCTGTAAAAGAGCAGTGTGTAGCAACCTGGTTAATCCTATAAAAAAAGGGATGGGGCGTGGTAATTAATTTGTCAGGATTTCAAGTTGATCTGTTCGAGGCCATTCTAAGAATTCCAAAAATTCATCAAAGAATACCTTGGTTTGTAAGTCCGTTTGAGAAGCATTCCCTATCATATTTGCCATTGGTGCGCGAACTCAATTCCTAAAATTCACAAATTGAAGAGGCCGTTCAATATGCATTGATTCAATTAACGCAATGGTCTCTTGCAGGTCATCCCGTTTCTTCCCGGATATCCTAATCTCATCTCCTTGCATAGATACTTGGACTTTGATCTTCGTACTTTTGACGGCTTTGGTGATTTCGCGCCCTGACTCGGCATCTATCCCTTGCGTAATGGACACGGATCGCCTGATGGTGTCTCCGGCGGCATTCTCTGTCGCCTTGAATTGGAATGCCTTTTGGTCGATTTTTCGACGCGCAAGATAACCACGCAGCAAGTCCTCTACTTGGGTCAATTTCATATTATCGTCAGCAATAATTGTTAGTGTGTTGTCTATCCGTTCTATATTGCATTTTGACCCCTTGAGGTCCCAGCGTTGTTTTATCTCTCGCTTAACTCCATTTATAGCGTTGTCTACTTCCATAAGGTCTGTTTTCGAAACCACGTCAAACGATGGCATCAGCATAAACTCCTGCGACGTTGCCGTCTAAAAGAGAGATCCTTAGGGGGACTTGGTTATGTTGGTTGTTCCATTTATTCATGAGAATCATTACTTTTACCCTGCTCTCGTTAGGCAATTGGATATAATACCGTATTCGATGTTTTGCTTAAACACTCATCCACCGCCCCCACTCCCCGACACGCTTCCTTGACCCCTAAGCTATACTGCGCACTGAAGCATGCCCATGCTCACAGCCATAAGACATAAGGCATTACTGGTACTCGGCTGCGTGCTGCTTGCGGTGGCGATGCCATGTTGGGGTTCACGGCTTAACACGTGCCTGGTATTGATCTTGCATCACCGGCAACTAGGTCGTCTGTCAATATGACTGGAATCAATTCATACATTGGGTACACTCGCTGTTGAGATAAGACCACTGATCGAAGACGAGTTGGGAATCGTTGAGAGACTCCTCAACTTTGACTGGGGTAATCCTCAAAAACACGAGAAACGATTGGAGATGCAGGAGCGTGATGAGTTGGTCTATCTCATCGCGTGGGTTGAAGGACAAGCTGTTGGGCACGCGGTGCTCGAATGGGCAGGTAAGGTGCACGCCGCACTTGCTTACAAGATAATGAATTGTCCCAATATCGATGACTTGTTTGTACATCCAGAGCATTGGTCGAAGGGCGTCGGCAGTCAGCTATTGGACAGGGCTCAGAATATGGTTGTGCGCCGAGGATACAGATGTGTTGGCATTGGAGTAGCTGTCGATAACCATCGTGCTAGAACACTTTACAATCGCCTAGGGTACAGTGAAGTCGGAGTCGGCGAATACGTCGATAGATGGCAATATACTGAAAAAGACGGCCGGCAGGTTTGGCATCAAGAATCCTGCAACTACCTCGTAAAGAGCCTGTAAGATCTTACCAGCAACTCTGGCCAGAATTACTCGACTAGTAGCTCTGTCTGAAGCCCCTCCTTAGGCTCTAGGTACCAGACACACTGTGGGGACAAAGGAAGATAAGCCTTAACAGCACCCCCGCTAGCCATCCAACAGCCACCGCTCCCACTTCCCGACTTGCCTGAAATACTGACCTCCCAGGCCATCTTGACCTGCTGGCTTATACTGTCAATATAGAACGAGAAGTAGAGGTGTGAAAATGGCTATAATGAATTTTCTTTCAGACATTCGCAACGCAACAATTGCTAACGCAGTGATTGTCGTCTTTCACATCTACATCGCTTTCGCGGTCGAAGGAGTAGGTTTCCTCCTCATCGTCCTTCCGATTGGCGGTCTGGTCGCTGGGGCATATGCCGTCAAGGGTAAGATTGGAGCCGGGTTACTTGCTCTCCCAACACTTGCTTACCTATTCGTTATACCAAGCATGTTTGAGGCATTAACAACTGGGCGATCGGGTGGCGATGACCACATTGGATGGGGCGTGTACATACTAATCCCGTTCTGGTTATTTACTATCCTACTAAACATCATGTCTATCGTTGCTGAGGTACGAGGAACTAGCAAATACGCAAATAGCTAGAATTATTTTTAGCCATTTTAACCCCCATAAGCCTGCGCTGTTACCCGTTTTTAGTGCCGTAAATAGATCGGTTAGCCCAGTGGTTTAGAGCGAGTAATCATGAGAAAGAAAGATAGAAGGACGGGCAGAGAGTAGCTTGCCTCACAACAGCCTCATAAGCCTTAACAGCATCCCCGCTACCCACCCATCGACCAGCCACCGCTCCCACGCCCTGACACGCCGTCCTTGACCCCTCGGCTATGCTCCGTAGTTCCGCTTGGGTTGCCATCGAGTACATTTCGGTGACTAGAACACCCCCAAAGGGTGCTCCTGCCAGTAAGATTCGATCCAAGGTTCCCTAAGTTCCCTACGTAATTCCTCTGAAAACGTCTTTAAACTGACCGGATTGATACCCGGTGTAGCCTCCTTCGGTTTAGGAGCTAGAGGTTCTGGGACAATAACACCCCTAAGTCCTTTGCAAGACTGGAGAGTGGCGTCTATTTTCTCCTCTGTCAACAACCCCAGTTTCCAGTCCATGTAAAGGTCCATGGCTTTCAGAAAGATCATGGTGTCGTCGCGATTTCCTCGAAGACCTTCCAAAATATTTTTATGAATTTCAGCGTCAATTTTTCCTCCAAGACCACACCATAAATTCACAGCATTTTGCATCAGAATAACGCCATCTTGTTTTTGCTTAATAGCTTGTGCCTTTACCTCTAGAGTGATTTCTACTCGGTTGAAAACCAACCGAACGTTGGGATCCTTTCTGATCTCAGCAGCGCGCTCCGCCTTGTACATGTCTAATGGAAGAGCGAGCCCAATCATTCTCTTTATCCTGCTGGTCTGACGAAGGGGACCACATAAATGGGAATCCATATATGCCAGATTAGCCAGCCGGCTATGGCAAACAGTCCACAAGGCGTCGAATTCAAAAGCGCCTCTTGCTGACTCAGTAACATTATTGAGCACCTCGACCACAGTTGAGGCAACCTCAAATCCGAATTCCTTCCTAGCCCAGGAAAGTTTTAGTTGCTGAGGGTCTGCGTTAGGATTATGCATGTACTCGGTAAGTGCGCTCCAATTCACCATGTTGAGGGGATGATCCCATCCGTCGTGATGAACCTGAGCAACGACCATAACTCCCTGCATTCCAGCCTCATACATGTCTCTAAATGCCTTACTCCACTCATCGACGTTGCACCAAGGGAATTCGTGACAGCCGTGGTACTCGCCTGGTTGCTGTAAAGCTGACATGTACGGCGATTTTCCTTCAGGGTCTTTGGCAATCGTGTCGTACAATGGGTGGCGGGGCCATCTGGAATGAAAATCCCAATATTTCTGTTTGGTCACTATGAACGCGTTCCCAGGTATTTCGCCTGTCATGTCCCTAAGATGATCAGTCTCTTGTCGCTGTCCCCAAGGGTCGTCTTCACAATTCATCCATATGACCGTCCCGCCGAAAGGTTCAAGCAATCTGGCAATTAGGCAAACAGCGTCGCGTGTTCGCTCCCGTGGCGTTAGAGCGTTGCATTGTTGGCAGTTACACATCCACGGAGCGCCACCAAACGGGTCAAATTCAGATCCTTCCAACCTGTATCCAGCCAGATCAGGAATAACTTGGTAGTCTCGTCCGATTCGGTCGACCCAGTAAGTCCGTGTCTCGTTTGCATAGGGACATAACTTATTAGACGCACGTGTTTGACCATACAATTCCGGCCAGGTACTCCACCCCGTTTGATTTACTTCTGGGGATCTTTGTTCACATTCACTCCAATCCCTACGAATAAATAAGCCAATGTCATGACTGGTCAAGAAACGCGACATGATCTTATGCTCATCAGGCCTTTCTTCAATTTGCGCTTCGAAACGTGGGCCGTACAGCACCAGTCCATTAAAGCCCCTATTGCGAATCTCCTCGACGTAACGTCCGAGTTCAGTAGAAGATCCGATGGATCGCATAGCCTCCCAAGAAAAGATATTGCGTGCACGAGAGTGAAGGGCAACTCCATCAGGCTGATGCCAGGCCTCAATCAGCCTCCACTTAAAGAAAAAATCTTCAGCCATTTATATCCAATCTTTCCAGCTAGAAGGATCAATATTTACGAGTCTACGCCACACCATCCCACCTGGAGGCCATTTTATCTCAGGTGTCTAGCACGGCCAGCTATCCATTAATGTAGCTAGTGCCAAGGCATACGCCTTCGGCTATACTGCCCCCGACGCCCCCTCCAACATTGACACTCATCTGGGGCTCCAATTACACTCGCGTCAATCGCATCCGGTGAGAGTTAATGGACCGACACATTGCTACCAAAGAAGATATCGCGTTGATGGCCCACCTGATGCGTCGGGCAGGGTTCGGCGCGAGCCGGAAGGAACTGGAGCTTTTAGTAGCGGCTGGCTACGACGAGACGGTCGAACAGCTGCTGCGTCCCGAGGACCAGCCTCCACTCGACGAGTACACACTGTTTCGCTACCACCCCGGGGCCGAACGGGCCTCGAATATCAACCTCGCCCAGTTGCGCTGGCTCTACGGTATGGTGACCACCCACCGGCCCCTGCAGGAGAAGATGGCGCTCTTCTGGCACCACGTCTTCGCCACCGGCCAGTCGAAGGTGGAGAGCGGACGGCAGATGTATGCGCAGATCGAGCTATTTCGGGAGCAGGGCATGGGCAACTACAGAGAGCTACTGGTCTCTCTGTCCAAGGACCCCGCGATGCTCTACTGGCTCGACAACAACGAAAACCACAAGCGGACACCCAACGAGAACTGGGGCAGGGAGCTGCTCGAGCTATTCTCCCTGGGTGCGGGAAACTACACCGAGAAGGACGTCTTCGAGTGCGCCCGGGCGTTTACGGGCTGGACCATGAGCCCCAAGATCCACTGGCTGCTCTGGGGGCCCCATCTGTGGGAGTTCGAGTATAGGCCCGAGGACCACGACAACGGCGAAAAGACCTTCCTCGGCCACGTCGGCAACTTCAACGGCGAGGACATCATCGACATCATCTTGGAGCAGCCGGCCTGTGCGCGGTTCATCACCCGACACCTTTACAACTTCTTCGTGGCGGACGAGCCCCAGGTTCCGGCATGGCCAATCGAGGAGCCGCGCGATCTGGACGCCATCGGGGTCATGGAGAAGGCGTTCGTCGGGTCCGGGTTCGAGATAGCCCCCACGCTCGAAGTCATTTTCAAGTCCGATTTCTTCAAAGAGGCCATA
>JASMAO010000174.1 GCA_030754315.1 SAR202 cluster bacterium | reverse complement strand
AAGTTCGGTTGGAAAGCATACTCTGGGAATGGAGGGGCAGTATCAGTAGAAGACAGAACTTCATAAGAAAGAAGCCTCGGAACCTTACATTTGGAGATGCTTCTACAGGCTACAAGCGAAGCATGAAAGACAGCACGATGATCCTGATTGGCATCACCCCGGTGATGTGTGTAGACAACAGAAGGTCTCACATCGAGAACGCACTCTTCCAAAGGAACAATGACGTCCAATAGCCGTTCGTCAAGCAGTTCGTCACGCAAGCTCAGAAACCGAACATCTTCATAACCGATGATGTTAGCCGCACGCCTGGTAGATTCTTGCTCCTCCTTCACAAGGGCGTCATCGAACTTGTGTTCATAGGCCCTCTTGCATACGATGCAAACCGTCACCGCATCTCCCGCCTCTAAGTGCTTAGCAATGGTACCGCCCATACCCAGAACTTCATCGTCCATATGTGCGGAAATCACTAGCACCTTCATGGTTGCACACCAGCGAATAAATATGACATGGTACTCCTAATTATCGACCCAAAACAAGAGCTCATGGGGATTTCAACAGCGAAGGCAAAGTTGAAGCGATATGTGAACACTCCTGATCACTCAGATCAGGGTATAGTGGAATCGACACCCCTGACTTCCACACAGCTTCCGTGTTCCTGAAATTTTCCGCACTTGCTGTCTCCAGATTGCGGTGTAACGGAATGTGGACTGGCCTGTCACATTCTATACCTACCTCGCGGGCCGCTTGCATGGTCTCATCCGGTCTGTCAGATCGAACGACGAAACGATAATACACAGGGTTGGAGTCGCTTAGTGCATGCTGCATCTTGACGGGTAAATTAGATAACGCACCGCGATAAATCTGTGCGATACTACGACGCTTTTCAACAAATCCATTCAGCCGCTGAATCTGGCTCAAAGCCAGTCCAGCAGTAAGATCGCTCATTTTATAGTTGTACCGAACTCGAAACACTGATTGCCTGTCAGGATTATTGAGATCTCTCACAATGTTCGCCAGCCTATCGTCGTTGGTGCAAATCATGCCACCCTCACCCGCACATATCATCTTGGTTGCATAAAAAGAAAACACGGATATGTCACCCCAGCTTCCAACCGGCTTATCTTTGTAACGGGCACCAAGGGCTTGAGCGCAGTCTTCGATAATTGGTACTCCAAAACGACGCATGGGATCGACGTCCGCGGGAAAACCGAAGGAATGTGTAACGATTACAGCCTTCGTTCGCGAACCTATCCGAGTTTCAAGAATGTCAGCGGTGGGATTCCACGTAGCCAAGTCAATGTCCACCAGCACCGGTATAGCACCTGTGTACTTAACTGCATATAGTAGTGAAGCGCATGCAAATGATGGGACGATGACTTCATCTCCCTCTCCAACACCCAAAGCAAGCAGCGCAAGATGTAAAGCCGCCGTACCGTGAGATGTAGCAATGCACGCTCTCACACCCAGTTCTCTGCAAAACCTCTTCTCCAACGATGCAGTTATGTCCCCTCGGGCGACTTGGCCACTGGAAACAATCCCTGCAATATATTTAAAGTCTTCGCTATGGAGTACGGGTCTGGACTGCTGAATCATTTGAACACAGCGCCGACAAAGACGCTAGCACACGCTCTACACCTTGCCCATCGACTACCGAACGGCCCTTCCTGCTCCATGTCTCTCGAACATCTGGTTCCTCCAATTTGTCCAACTCACGCCAAATTCGACTCTTAGTTACTCCTACTCCTCTACCGAGGCAAACACCAAATCCATTCCTTTGAAACTCGATGCCCTGCTCCATCTCATGATCATCTTCATACAAAACAAGTGCAGGGGTGCCAACACAGGCAAGTTCGTACAACGTGTTTCCGCCTGCCGTAAAGCCAACATCTCCCTCAAACAATAACCTGGTCAAAGAACGCAAATCCTGATAAATAACGAAATCAAGGTGATTGGTCTGGCTGAGGATGTTTTCAAGCTCACTCCGATACATAAAGCTAGCACCCAATACAATATGCTTTGTGATCCCAGGTCGCCAGTCGCGAAGGCTTTCGGCAATCTTCAAAGTAGATCCACACCGATCTACTCCACCCATAGCGACCACAACATTTCCGATACCTCCAGAAAATGAACGTGGCCGCTGGTTCAGTTCCCTATAATCGTCAGCCAGTGGTAGATACGCGGGGCCAGTAATGAGACGAAAATCAGGATTATCTGACGCGTAGCTGTGATAGCGGGATACTATAGATGGATTGATGACGAGGTCGCAATCGAGTCTGGTGTTTCCTAGCTCGTCTATACAGGCGACTCTTCTTCCATTATCGCCAAGCGTTTCAATCTGGGAATTAGAAATACGCCGAAAGTTCGTTACTACAAGGCCACACTCATGGCGTGTCAATCCTCTAGCAACATCGCGCAAACTACTGACCGAGAAGTCGTCTATAACGTTTACGCGGCAGGGAGATTCGCTAATAAGGTTTCCCGCCGTTCCCCTGTTTACCCAAAGTTCAACCGGGATACCCTGCCCCCTAGCCACGTGCGCAATACTGAGCATCTCGACGACATGGCCTGTGCCCACTTGAGGCGAACTTTCGGCAAACATCGCTACCAATGGCTCACATTCAAGACTTTTCCAATTTGAGAGATAGGCCATGAGATCTAAATCAGCCTAACTCTGAAACCTCTGCCTGAGGAAGTTCACAAGAACATTCTCGCCCGCAGAACGCTCCCAGCTCCATGAGCCAAGCATGACCTCTACCTCGCGAATCTGTCTGACCATCTCCTTAAGTTCATCCGGCTCTAATGCAAGGATGTGATCTGTACCGAGGTATTTCCGGCCCTCATGTAAATTGAGGACTGGCATTTCCCGGTCCATTGTAATATGCTTCTCTATCACGACTGCTCCTGCCGCAACCGCAGCCACTGGTGCCAAAACCCCCTGAGTATGATCGGAATAACCCACTTTATATTGCGGGTACATTTGCATCAACATGTTCATCATGTTTAGATGTACGTCCTCAGGCGCCACTGCCTTTAGTCCTCTCTTTTCAAGTAAAGGCCCAGTCGGATACTCGGAAATGCAGTGTAGGATATAAAGTTGAGGCACCTCGCCCAGGTAGCGCACTGCGCAATCAATCTCATCAAGCGAACCCATACCCGTAGATAGAAACACGGTTTGAAAGCGACTATTCACGTAACCAAGGAGGGAATCGTCCACCAAGCTGGAACTCGCAATCTTGACGGCCTGCAACTCCTGTTCACATAACCAAACAGCAGTCTCTTCGTTTTCCGGTGTGAAGAGAACCGGAATCCCCACCTGTTCCCCATACCCGATCAGTGTGACTATTTGCTCTGCAGTCAGAGAGATCTTCAGGAACCAATCTCTCTCAGGATCGTCGTCGGAGATCTTAGTTGCATCCAGAGTCTGAAACTTAGCATAATCACAGCCAGCGTCTCTAGCCACCTGGATAAGTTGCCGAGCAACTTCCATGTCGCCGTTGAAACACTCACCAATCTCAGCAATTACAAGGACAGGTTGACTTTCCCTTGCCGCTCTACTCGCTATCTTCGCAGGATGCACAAAACGACTCACTCAAAGATATGATCCATGGTTTCCACTCCAACTCCTTTTAACACGTCAGAGCAGGCTGGCCCACAATTGAACAATAGGTCAATAGCGGACATACAGGAGGCAAAAGGCTCATAAACCTGCTTATAGATTGGATGGTGAAACTCCTGAAAGTGGACCTTGATCCAGAAGTCAAGGAACGCATTAGGATCGAGATAACTCTTTCCCGACACTCCAGACAGATAAACATCAGCGCCGGCCTCCCTACAAATACTCAGAAGCAGATCTCCCTTATGCCCTTCAACCTTCATCTCTGACGATCTTACTGTCCGCACATCAAGCGACAGCGATGTGAGAATATATTGAATAATGGATTCGTTTAAGTCAGCCAAACGATCCCAGTTCTGATCATAGAGATCATAAAAAAAAGCCTCATGATCTCTCCAGCAATCAGCTTTCTCATAATGTTGACACATGCTGGCCCAACATTTCTCTCTCCATCGAGGGTTGCTACGGTTGTCGACCTTAACCTCGTTAATCGGTTGCGCAGGTTTTCCCTTCGTCAGTACGGGAACGGTGAGCCACATTGGGCCTCTATTAGAGAGAATTCTGTTACGATTTTGATAGTAATTCTTCCTAAATTGAACATGATCCAGTAGAACCAAAACATCAGATTGTCTGACCTTGTCAAAGAATCCGAGCCAAGGGAGATGCTCTGGTTGATGGATAGTAACAATTACTGAGTTCACGTGCCCACGACTTGAGCTCTTCCCACAAGATCGTCCAGATAGATGACTCGGCTGCCCACGCGATGAGGCACCTTGACAATCTCCCGGGGCTGGTAGCAAACTTTGCACGTCTCCAGAGTTTCGTACCCTTTCTGTTGCATGTGAATGTTGCGAATTCGCTGCATCGGCTCTCCGTTCCAGACATCATACACTGATTGATTATTAACATCACCAACAGGCTCGCGGCCCAACTCATCGTTGATGCACATAAACACGCGGCCATCTGAACCGATCACCATGCGCTGAAAAGGCACCGGACAGGTGAAATTCGGAATATATCGGATATCCTGATCATTATGCAGATAGTCCAACAGGCTGTTTACACTCACCTCATCCGCAATTGGCTCAAAAGTGTCGAAAAATGGTTCCGGGTTCTCGGAGATAGCGGGCCAAACTCCCTGAATACGCATCACCGGTTTGCTGCTCTTCTTCCCTTTCTTTATTTCTGAGTATTTACCAATTTTAGCAACCATCTCATCAAATTTGGCCGGCTTACGAATCTTCTCGTAAGTTTCACCTGTCCCATCAAACGAAATCGTGAGCCAATCCATTTGCAGATCGACCAACTCTGCAAACATTTCGGGAGTGAGTCTAAGAGCATTTGTCAGAGAATCAACTTCTTTGATCCCCTTCTGCTTAGCATAGCGCACACAATCCATGAAATGCTTATTAAGTGTCGGCTCTCCACGCCAACTCAGGCGCACCGAGTACACATTATGAAGCGCCAATTCGTCCACGATTTTTTGGAATAAGGTGAAATCCATGTTGAGATGCGGTACGGACTGTTTGAATCGTTCCGTAACGGTATAACACATTGGACAAGTCATATTACAAGACGATGAAAGCTCCAGATCCACATGATCTGGATAAGAGCCTGCCCAATGGAGCCTTGGAAAGATATGCCATCTGATCCGGTTCCACACGTAGGGGACAAGGTGCCCCTTGCCGCGTTTGTACTGGAACAGAATACGCCTGAAAAACCCGCTCGCAGCCTTATCCGACTTGTTGATTTTCACCCTGCAGCCTCTCTCAACAAGTCATCCAATTGACCCCACTCCGTGGCATTCTTGTCCCTCCGGTGTTTGAACCACTCAATGTAACGCTGGAGGCCTTCTTCAAAGTTTACGTTCGGCACCCATCCTAATTCTCGCCTGGCCAGTTCACTGGAGATCTCTTTTCCGGAAAAATCACCTGGGCGGCCTGGAACGTATTCAATCTCGACTTCTCCGACCAGTTTCCGGGTCGATTCTGCGATCTGTTTGATGGAAACTTTCTCCGTCCCGTCCAAATTGTATATCTTGTTGGCCGCAATCGATTTCAGAGCCAGCACGTTACCTGCGGCAAGATCCTCGACATACACAAACTGTCTGAATTGAGCGCCATCACCCGCTAAGGTAAGCGGTTCACCGTTCAGAGCTTTGCTAACGAAGATTGGAATCACAGCCCCGTCGCGCGCACGCGGGCCGTAGGGAATGCCATAGCGCAGTACCGTATACGGCAGGCCATAGAGACTACCATAACACTGACAATAGTATTCTGAAGCGATCTTAGTAGCAGTATAAAGATGGGATGGAGAACTGAGTGGAGTTTGCTCATCCACATACTGCTCTGTCACGTCACCGTAGACCCAGGTAGTGCTACCATAAATCACCCGCCTTATTCCTGATCTTCTGGCAGCTTCAAGCACATTGATCGTGCCTCTTACGTTGATGTTCTCAGAGTAGTGTGGATTCTCGAAAACATCCTTGACATCAGCTACGGCAGCCAGATGAAACACAACATCGATGCGGCTCATTGCAGCACCCAAAGCCTCCAAATCCAACAGGGTTCCCTGATAGAAATCAGCATCAGTCCCAAAATCCGGGGCAATCGTATCAAAGATACGCACCCTGACACCATGCTCGCGTAGCTTGTCCACCACATGGGATCCAATGAAACCTGATCCACCTGTCACTAGTGCTCTCATCTCAATTAGCCTCCGCTAATACATTGCAATTGCCTACGGGCAGGTCTGTTCAGACCCGACACATCCGTTGATCACTCAGCAAGTAGAGTTCTACCATCGGGAGAACAAGTTGCGCCATGGTAGTAAATCGGCACACACCAATGATTCTCAGTCACCCAATCTGAGTCGGGCAAATCCACATCGTGCACCATGATACGATGGCAGGGTTGGTCGTAAACCCTGCCGGTAGAACGCTCGATTTCGTCGAAGACGATGTACTTGTAATAGCCGGACACCATCCCATCAGGAAGCTTCAAACGATTGGGGTGGAGCGGATCAAGTACATTACGGGCATATTCCTGCTTCCAGGCCACAATCTCCGGCATACGCGCGACCTGAACACAGCCGATGGCAGCTGTAAACTCGCTCACGCGGAAATTAAGCCCCTTCACGATGTGATCGAACTTTCCGTAGTTCCGGTACTTGCGAGCGTGCTGAACCAAGTCCTCATGGCGTGTAACCAGCATTCCACCCTCGCCGGTTGAAATGGTCTTGGTCGCGTAGAAAGAGTAAACTCCAGCATCACCCCACGCACCCGGTTTTCTCCCGTGCCAGTGAGCGCCATGAGCATGAGCACAATCCTCCAGTAGCCAAATATGATGCTTTCTACAATAGGCCGCAATCTTCTTCACATCAAAGGCAATGTGGCCACCTATATGTACTAGCCAAACAGCCGTTGGCCTCCATTTCTCAGCCTTCGCAACGAAATCATCGTATGACATACAAAGATCATGTCGGTTGCAATCCACAAACTGCACTTTCCCACCAGCCTTGAGAACCGAAAGTGGGGTCGCCATAAAAGTGTTAGACGGACAGAGCACTATCTTGTCCCGTACATCAATGTAGTCAAGACACGCTAGAGCGGCGCCAGCCCAGCTGGCAAAAGCCACGGATGGCAGTTCGTTCCAGTCCTCCCAAAGGCTTTCAAACTCTTCTGTGAAGGTGCCTTCACTCCAACGGTTGGACTCGAAGATCTGGCCCCACATCTGGTAGAGTTTATCTCTATCACGCGGATCGAAACCAATCGCAAAATCCGAGCCGACATGCCCCCTAGTCGGTATTTCTTTCATTCAGGCTTTCCTTAAGAAACCTAGTTTTCGGCAAATAAATGCGCTGCCCGCAAAGCGGGCAGAATGATGGCTAGGGCCACTTACACTTAGATAATTTTTCGCCGCCATCAGACGATGCTTCCGAGGAGGTTATGGATAATCGATTAGACTACTGATGACAAATGGACCTCATGACATCACCGTCCCGCAAACGGCAATGAACAAACCGCCCTCAATATGCTCTCGGTGATGTGATGGGATTGCTGCAAGGTAAAATATCATCGCAACAACCAATTCAACCCACAGTAAGGATTTTCTTGCACTAGTCCTGAGTAACCTTGCTATTCGTAGATTTTCAGGTGTCGATGACCCCAGCTGTATTGCGGGTGATCAGCTGGATTATTTCATCTTCCTCTTTGTGCTTAGCAGGAATAGGAGATGAGTGTACCTAGCCCATACTCGTTTCG
>JASMAO010000173.1 GCA_030754315.1 SAR202 cluster bacterium | reverse complement strand
TCATGGTATTTGGCATCAGGCGGAGTAAACGACGCGGGGTATTTGGTGCCCTGCTGTGAACCAATGTATCTCCAAAACGACTCCGGTTGATCCTGAGTGTAGTCCGTACCGAACCCAACATGGTCGATTCCGATCATCTGGACCATATGGTCAATCGCATCCACATAGCTATCCACCGTTGATTCAGTACCGTCCTTTAGGAAAGTCAGAATACAAGTCGCACCTATAACACCCCCTTTCGCAGCTAAGGCCCGCAACGCTTCGTCCGCTTTGTTGCGCTTCTGATCAAAATAAGATTTGGCGTTAGCGTGAGTACAAGCAACAGCTTTCTCTGAAATCTCGATAGTGTCGAGCGTCGTCCTCTCTCCTACGTGAGAAAGGTCTATTAGAATTCCGAGTTTGTTCATCTCATGAATCGCATCCACACCGAAGCTACTAACACCGTCGTCACGACGCTCGTAGCAACCGTTACCCAAAAGATTCCGCTCGTGGTATGTGAGTTGGATGATACGTACGCCAAGCTCGTAAAATATCGACAGCCGTGCGAGGTCATTTTCGATTGGAGAGGCGTTCTGGAAACCCAATATTACTCCAACCTTACCTTCGCGTTTAGCAGCATGTATATCTTCCACGCTCCGAGCCGGCATCACTACGTCGTGATACTTTTCAAATCTCGCCGGCCATTTAGCGATATGATCCAATGTCTCTCCAAAACCCTCCCATGTTGCGATAGTCGCATTTATGGCCGTTACCCCACTAGCACCAAGATTTTTATATACCCCAGGGCTGTCCCAATTGCTCACATTCAGTCCGTCCACAACAATGGCATCACCATACATTGTCCATCTCCCTTTCTCCCTTTTCGTCTTCATTTATCCTTAGATCGCGTACTAGACTTGACACATATTCGTTCCTGTTTTGGGACTGCGATTGGCCTTTCCGGGCCACCCCAAAAACGGAGATTTTATCATTACTACTGTTGCATGCGTCACCAGAATGTGCCTGCTGACCCTGTTAATTACTAGATGAGGAATATTAGGACTAGATTGGAATAAAACGGGCCTGTCGATTATAAAATCAGGACTCTCTTTAGTCCATCGCTGTTAAAACCACACACATTTAACAATCCCGTCAGGCATCTGTATTTCGGTCACCGAGAAATAATGTCATGACGAGATTCGTTTTCAATAATACCGAGATCGACACGCAGAAACTGTTTAGTACCCGCCAATTTACCTGAATTGCCAGACGCGAAATGTGACTCATCACATTTAAATCGTGAAAAATGGTTCGTATTGACACCAAACCGAGACCCTTGTAACTTGGCCGTACGGATTAGTTAGAACCTGCGTTCTATTTTGGCATCAATGGGGTGCTGATGAACCTAGCAGACCGTTGATCCTTAAGCACACGAGAATATAGTTCCTCAATAACCATCTTCATGATCAAATGAATTCTGTTGGTGTGAAAGTGGTGTAAGTAAAGGAAACGAAAAATGCTCCCTCAAATAAATTTGAGAAAAGTATCCAGGGTCGATGTGGATCGTATCGGGTGGTGGCTCAACGACAATGATATATCGTCGCGCTGGTTCGGCCATTATCAATGCGGTGACCCCGTCCACAGGAGTTACGACCCGGACCATATGTTAGAGGCCAGCGAGGCTGAGTGGAATCGAGTCTTTAATGATGAGCACCGTTTAATCAGGTCAATCTATAACGAACATGATGAACATATCGGTGAGTGTTTCGTCGTCTTAGACAGCGAAGGTAACGCCGAGTTGTCACTTTTGATAGGGAAGAAGGAATTGTGGCACCGTGGGTACGGTACTGCGACTATTTTTCATTTGCTCGACGACACCTTGGCATCCTTCAATTTCAACCGAATTTGGGTCAACGTCCCAGAGGAAAATACTCCAGCGCTAGGACTATTTGAAAAATTTGGGTTCGTAATAGAATCGAACCGGAAACAGTGCCGAGGCAACAACGATAATGAACACGGTGCGTCCATCCTGAGCCTTGATATGAATCTTTACCGATCACGTCAACTGAGAGGCGACGTGAAGCGTCCGGCACCGGTTGTCACAATCACGGGCCTCTCAGGTAGTAGGTCTGAGGAAATAGCAACGGCAGTCGCCGAAATGTTGGATGCTCGAATGGTAGACTCCGAAATTGCCGATAGATTGCTGAAACGTCTACGATGTTCCGAGGGCGAGATTGAGTTGCTCAAAAATAGCTTCAAGTCCAAGTGGGGTCGCCTGCTGCAAGCTCTTGCCGTACCAGTCTCTTGGCCGAGCTTCCATGAGTTAGGCAACCACTTGCCAGCATCGGAGATCTACTATACAAATACGCTCATTGATGAGTCCGTCAGCAAAAAGCAATACATAGAGGCCTTCAGCGGAATAATCAAACAACTCTCGGTGGAGGGTAACGTAGTCTTGCATGGTTCTGGAATCAATCAATTTGTTCCGAACCGGGTACCATCGATAAGTGTTTTCGTATCGGCCTCACCCGAGCAGCGTGCCCATAGTAGTGCCAAAGCAAACGGCGTTGAAATACCCGATAACACTACTGTCGACGAAAAGACAGAGTATCTCAAAGAAAAGGATCAGACCGTGCAGGCCCACAACAATATGTTAGGGGTAGATCTTATGGACATGAGCCAGTATGACCTGATTATCAACCTAGATAGGATATCGGTCAAAACGGCTTCTCAGGCGATAGTGAACACAATTCTGCTCTCAGAAAAACCCATACACGAGGACGCGACAGTCCGCTCTGTTAACAGATCCTGAGATCAGCACAAAATATAACTCATTCCCCATCGAGGGTCCTCCTTAAAAAAACTAGTGAGGATCCCGTTTCTGTCTAACACAACTACCGTCTTCACGCAGCCAGTTGATTCGTAGTCGAGAGTTCGGCCGAATTCGATTCTAGTTCATGCCATTAATGAGGAGCCACGTAGAACACATAGCATGACTAAACAAAAGGTTTTGATTACGGGTATGGCGGGCCGGATTGGAACGGTTGCTCACACCAGACTGGCCGATAAATACGACTTTACGAGTCTAGACAACGTTCAGGTAGATAATTTCCCTTCACATATCGCAGATCTTGCCGACTTCGAAGCAATGCGATCCGCTTTCGACGGGCAAGAGACCGTAGTTCACCTAGCCGCTGAGCCATCAGCGGACGCACCATGGGAAGTCATACTTCGTAACAACATCATTGGCACATACAATGTCATGAAAGCCTCCCGTGAATCAGGTGTCAAACGAGTAGTCTTTGCGAGCACCAACCATGTGGTTGGAAACATCCCAATGAAAGAAGAGCCTTACAAATCGATATACGAAGACAGGCTCGAAAATCAACCTATGTCCGTACCGATGGTCACTGCAGAGAGACACCGACCTGACGGTTACTACGCGATTAGTAAATCCTTTGGAGAGCAAATAGGCAGTTACTACTATGATGAATACGGCATCTCATTCATCGCCTTACGTATCGGCGGCGTAAACGAGGAGAACTCGCCATGGACTATGGGCCCTCTTGGACGGTCACTTTACCTGAGTCATCAAGACGCTGCACATCTCATTGATTGCAGCATAGGAGCACCACCGTCGGTTGGTTTCGCAATCGTATATGGCATATCGAACAACCAACTCAGATTCCATGACATTGAAACTGCTGGTGACCTCATCGGCTACCACCCTCAAGATAACGCAGGTATTTAGCCTATGTTGGAGCACTCCTCCAATAGACTATCCCGCCCCATCCAAACCTCTTCCAGAAAATATCGACGATGCTATAATGCGCCACGGACGGATTCCAACCACTTCTATCTAGCGTAGAGGCCAATAATGGACGTAACAGGTAAGGTTGCTGTAGTCACGGGTGCGGGACGTGGTATAGGGCACGGCATCGCAATGAAATTGGCCCAGAATGGGGCGCATGTCGTGGTAGCTGATATCGTGGAAGAAAACGCTCGCGAGATTGCGAGAGAGGTGGAATCTACGGGGAAGACTTCCATGGCATGTTTCCTAGACGTTACCGACCGCCAGTCGGTGGAATCTATGGGGGAGTCTGTAATAAATCAGTTCGGGCAGATCGATATCCTAGTCAACAATGCCGGGGTCATCGGAGCCGCAGGCTGGGAAAAAAGGGAGACTGCTTCGGAGGCTGACTGGGATATCACTTTTTTGGTCAATGTAAAGGGTATAGGTACTGTGACAGACACCATATCACCGCATATGAAAGAGCGCCGATATGGCAAAATCGTTAACATTGCCTCTGTCGCCGCCAGAAAAGGAACGGCGACAAGCACGCCATATGGCGCCTCTAAAGCAGGAGTGATAAATTTTACGCAGTCAACCGCTTTGGAACTAGCGCCTTTCAACATCAATGTTAACGCCGTATGCCCTGGCCTACTATGGACTGACATGTGGGAAAGAATTGCTGTACGCTTCAGATCTAAGGACGACTACCCCGACGAACTAACACCGCGTGAGGTCTTCGACCGATTCGTAAAAGCTAGGACACCTCTCGGAAGAGAACAGACCCCTGAAGATATAGGTAACGCTACGGTTTTCCTAGCCTCAGACGCCGCAGAGAATATAACTGGACAGGCACTTAATATCTGTGGTGGCTATATGATGAACTAGTAGCCATATTTTCGCGGATTAGATCAAACACCAAGAGGAAGGATACTGATGATGAACCGACTCGACGGGGTCAATTGTCTGCTCATGACACCGTTCACAAAGCAAGGTGCCATTGACTACGACAGCCTAAATCGATTGATTAACCACGTCATCAACGGCGGCGTTAGTAGCATAGTGGCTATGGGTAAGATTGGAGAATTCGGCGTACTCACAATGGAGGAGCGGCGCAGCATTATGCCTTTTGTCGTGGATCGCGTTGCCGGCAGGGTTCCGGTCGGATTCGGCATCATCAACGCCAGCTTTGATGACGGCCTCACTCTCGGTCGATACGCTGCCGAAGCGGGCGGCGATTTCGTCATGTCCAGACCGCCAGTTGACGGCGACGTCATGGACTATTTTATTAGATTGGCAGACCAAATCCCTGTGATGCCTTATGACCTCGGTGAACAGGGAGAATTATCCGTTCATGAACACATAGTCCCGTTGGTCCAAAAAACCAAGAATATAGTAGGTTTGAAGATCAGTGGTCTGCCAGACAAGGTCCCAGAAGCCAAGCGGCTGTTGGACATCCCTGTCCTTTGCGGATGGGATCTGATGAGCCTGATGGAGTACCAACTTGGAGCAGATGGCGTCATATCGGGTAGCGCAACTATAATTCCTAGTGACGAGGTTCAATTGTACAAATTAGCCAAACAAAATCTTTGGAGCGAAGCAAGGGACATTTACTACTCCAAAATACTCCCTCTTTTAAACTATTGTACTTTCGATCCTCATGCGTATTCCGTTTCGAAATATGCCCTCTACTACCAGGGGATCATCGATTGTCCTGATGTTAGAGAGCCAAACCCAGATGCAGGAGAAGCGCGTGCGAAAGAGGTACGAGAGGTACTCGAGCGGATCGGAATTCTGGCCCCTACACCCGCCTAACCTCAACGCACTAATGGACAGCCTGCAGGCATCGGCAATATAATTGGGTCCCTAGGTACGCCGAGGTGGTGGAATTGGTAGACACGCAGCGTTGAGGGCGCTGTGGCCGTTAAGGCTGTATGAGTTCGAGTCTCATCCTCGGCACCACCCTCATTTTTTGGTTCTTGCCAATATACAAATTACCAAGCAAAAAGAGCCAACCAGTGCCCGAACAGTACCAACGGCATCCTCCGAAACTCGGATCGAGGCGAGTCTCTACGAGTCTGGTCTGAGGGAAGATATAGTACGCGGAGCTGCTACTCACGGACCAGAGCTACCCGGGCACCATTTGGAAAACCTATCTGTCGGACCGCTCCCGCTTTGAGCATCGCAACATCGCCCGACCAAATCTCCGCCTCAAACCCGTCTACTTCTATACAAGCAAAACCTGTCTCCACCAACCAGTATTCGTTAGCAAGCAATCTGGTTTTTATAATTTCATCACCGGCCGCGAATTCGATTGTTCGCATCTCTTTGAAGGGACACCTCTTGCCACGATTCACTATAGGACCTGTATTTTCGACACCGTTGAGCACTATGCCAGGTACTGTGGGTTCCGGGAACCCATCATTTTCAACGTAGAGATGGCCCTCTCTATATTGGCGTTCTAGTTTAGTAACTACCGAGGCATTATCGAAATCAGTGAACATCTGGAACCGATGCACTGATCCCATTGGGGTGTAAACCACGGTGTTTGGCATAACATCGAAGCGGTCCTCATCTATCCAAGCTTCACCACGGCCCGAGGCAAACATCCAGATCTCGTCGGCATCATGATAATGAGGTTCGACTCCACGACCCATAGGTTCAACTGGGTGATATATGAATGTCCCTATGATAGTCCAGTCTGGCGAAACTCCCTGGCTCCAATAATTGGTGTTGGAACTCTTAGAAATGATCCAGTAGTTATCGTTCTTGATAAACACCTTATTAGCCAATCCTCCTACAAAAGAATATCAACGCCTATCTGATATTACAGACTCCCATATCATATAGATTCCTTTCTCTACAATAAATCCTTGAACGATGTTCGAAGACGGATTGCCACTCAAAATATTAAATGCTTGGCTGTGTCCTTGCTATCGTTAAATTGAATCTGTGGTTAAAGACGTACGAGTGGACAATACAGCAGCGCTGTTTTTATTTTTGAAGTGGCGACTTTCTGCACTAATTGGTATATTTAGAGTAACTCCTGTATAAATGACAGAGTTGCCCGCATCGAGGCGACGTAGCCAAGCGGTCTAAGGCGGG